>VBDE01000081.1 GCA_005883665.1 Betaproteobacteria bacterium | reverse complement strand
CACGACGGAGACTTGGCTGATGAGGAGAGGCTGCACTCGTCGCCCCGCGGAATTCTATTCGCCGGGCTCGCTCGCGAAGGCTGAAACGAGAGAAACCGCCTTGAGGCCCCGCGTAGACAACTGTTCGAGCAATGCGGGTAGCACGGCAAGCACAACCGGAGCGCTGTCGTGCATCAGCAGCACGTCACCAGCGGCAAGCCCTCGGGTCAGCCGCCGCAGAATGCGTCGCGGATCGGCGCTCACCGCGTCGAAGCCGCGTCGCGTCCAGGACACGTAATGCAATCCGCGAGGGGCTAGCACCGGGTCGAGAAACGGGCTGCGGAATCCGGCCGGTGCGCGAAAGAAAACCGGAGGGCGGCCCGTGATCGAGGCAACGGTGGCCTGCGCGGCGTCCACCTCGCGCCTCAATCGGGAAATTCCGAAAAACGCAAACGCGCGGTGATGATGGTAGCTGTGGTTCTCGACGCTGTGACCGCGACGCGAGATCTCCTTCACGAGCTCAGGCTGAGCGGCTGCGTTCTCGCCGATGCAGAAGAAGCTTGCCTTGGCCTGGTAGCGGTCGAGCAGTTCCAGCACCCGAGGCGTCACTTCCGGATCGGGACCGTCGTCGAAGGTGAGCGAAATTTCTCGGCGACGCGCCGCGGAGGCGGGCAGGCGCACCAGATTCGGCCCCAACAGGCGTCCGCGCGGCCAAAGCGCGGCGCAAAACAGCGCCAGATGATTCGCCGCCACCACGCCCAGCACCCATGGCCATGCCGGCGGGTGTGCGGCAAGCCAGACGGCAGCCGCAGCGTGAAGAAACACCGAGACATGAATCGCTGGCGCCGGACGCCAGCGCCGGCTGTTTTCGCTGCTGATTGCGGTGGTCGTATTCAGGATGATCTCTCCACGCTGTCTAGCTCACAAACGACCTCCCCCGCAAGCACGGTGGTTGTCCCTACCTTGCAGCTGAAGCTTATTCTTTTTTCGCCGCGCTGGGAAAAGTCGATGGATACGCGCTCGCCCGGACGCACCGGATGAATGAACTTGGCCGATCGGATCTGATACGGACAGAGGTTTTTCCCCAGACTCGTTTCGATCGCGCGCAGCGCCTCGCTCAAAAGCAGCGCCCCTGGAATGATCGGGTTGTCGGGAAAGTGCCCTCTTGCGGCAGCGTGATCCGCGGCGAAACCTACTCCGAGCGTCGCCAACGCTACCCCGCTTTGGCCGCAAGCCGGGCCACCAGATCGTCGAGCGCCATTCGCGGCAGCTTGCCGGTTTCGTTGCGGGGCAGGGATTCGACGAAACAAAGCGGTCGAGGAAGGAAGGCCGCGTCGATGCGCTGGCGCAGGGCGGTCAGGATGGTTTCGCTCGTGAGCCCGGGGGCGACGACGAAAGCCGTCAACCGGGCCACCGACCCGTCGTCTTCCTCGGGCATGACGAACGTCCCGTCGCGAACGCCTTCGATGGAATTCAGTTGAAAGTTGAGATGGGCCAGCGAAGTCCGCTTCCCGGCGATGTTTATGAGATCCGTGGTCCGCCCATGCAGAAGGAATGCGTCTCGACCGCAGATTTCGATGACGTCGCCGAGCAAAACCTCCTTCTCGATGTGCCCGCCTTTCACCCATGTCCCTTTTTCGTTCTCGAAAAGAGCCACACCGGGCACAGGCCGCCAGTGAGGGGACTCCACCGCGCGCCGGGTCGCGACCTGCCCGGCTTCGGTGCAGCCGTAGATCTCGTAAAGGGGTGCTCCGAAGCGCGCTTCCGCCTCGGCCGCAAGCTGAGGGGAAAGCGGAGCCGTGGCGCAAAGAAGGAAATCCGCTTTGGGCGGGTCGTTTGCCTCGGCAAGCAGCAATCGCAGGTGCACGGGTGTGGTTACCAGCCCGCGCGGTCTGGGCAGCGCTTCGAGTTCGGCGCAGATATCCGCGGAAAAAAAGGGCCGTCCGCAATGCATTCTGAGGCCGCCCTGCATCACCATCAGGACGGTGGCCTCCAGGCCGTACATGTGTTGGTGGGGTACCGTGGCTAGCACGCTCATGTTCCGATAGGCGCCCAGACAAAGCCGCTCAAACGCCGCTAAACCGCTTTTCGCCAGCGCACCCCATGATTTTGGGTGAGGTCTCGGCCGCCCGGTCGAGCCCGAAGTGAAGCCGATGGTTGCGACCTGTTCTTCCGGAATGCGCGAAGAGGAAGCGGCGGGCGCGGGTTCGCCTGTCGGCCGCGGATAGAGGAAGGTCTGGAGCTGCGACGTCTGGGCGGTTCCATCGGCGAGACAGTACACAGCGGGATAATCGAGACTCAAGCGGTTCAGAAAATCGTCGGTGCTGTTGGGCGGCAGCAAGCTGACTTGCCGGCGCAGCAGCGCTGCAACGAGGCCAGCGGCAAACCGACAGCGGTCCGAGCACAGATTCACCACGTATTGCCGATCCGGAATCAGACCGGCCAGCCGGTGGGCTTCGGCGAGGAACTCTTCGACGCGGATGGGCCGCCTGTCCCGAAAAGCGAAAACCGCTCCATCGTCGAAATTGCGAATCAGCGGAATATCGGCCATGACGCGCCCGCCGGCTGGAAGCTGCTATTTATTTGGCCCGATGCTGCTGAATGTGCTCGTTCAGACTGCGCAGCGAATTGAAGATCTTGCGATTGTGCTCGTCGTCGGACCGCAGCTTTACACCGTAGGCCTTGGAGACCGCCAAGGCGACTTCCAGAACATCGATCGAATCCAGCCCCATGCCTTCCCCGTACAACGGGGCGGTCGGGTCGATTTCCGCGGCCTGCGTCTCCAGATTGAGCGAGGAGACGATCAACTGGGCCAGCTTGAGCTCTTCGGCGGTGAGTGCGTTGTTCGACAGAGTCTCTTTCATCGCTAGCTCGTTCATATTTCTCTTTTTCCTCCCATCAAGCGATCATTATTATAGCTCTCGGACTCGGGAGGTCGGGCGGGCTTGCTTTCGGTCAAGTGGAGCTCGAAAACCCGCCGTCGACCACGATCACCTCGCCGGTAACCAAGCGGTTCGACTGGACGAGCGACATCATGGTTTCGGCCACGTCCTCCGCGGTGACACAGCGCTTCAACGGGGTGAGCTTGGCGCGGCGCCCCATGAGGTCTTCGTATTTGTCCTTCAGCATCCGGTGCATCCAATCACCTTCCATCCAGCCCGGCGCGACGGCGTTCACGCGGATTTCCGGACCGAGATTATAAGCGAGCGTCTTGGTCAGGCTGACTACCGCTGCCTTGCTCGCCGCATAAGGCAGCGGTTGGGGCCCCGGCCGCAGGCCGACGATGCTCGCCGTGTTGACGATGCAGCCTTTCGATGCGCGCAACATCGGCAGCGCTGCTCGCGTCACCAGGAACAGGCCTCTGACGTTGACCGCAAACACGCGGTCCCATTCCTCCACGGTCAACGCATCGAAATCCTTGGAATCGACCTCGGTGGTGGTACCCGCGTTGTTGATGAGCACATCGAGCCGCCTGAATTCTCCCTGCACCGCCTTGAGCATCGCGCGGACACCCGCGTCGTCGGACACGTCGCAACGCACAAGCAGCGTGCGCGCTCCGCATTTTTCGGCCTCCTCGGAGACGGTCTTCGCGGCGGCCTCGCTGCGGCTGTAGTTGATCGCCACATCGTATCCGGCACGCGCGAGCGCCAACGCCGCCGCCCGGCCGATGCCGCTCGCCGCTCCCGTCACCAGCGCTGCGCGTTTTGTAGTGGGCATGCGTGGTTCCTACAAACCGAGAATGCGCTCGGCGTTGGCGTGGAAGATCTTTTCCATCACGGCGTCCGGGTAGCCGAGCTCCCGCCACTCCGTGAGGACGCGCGCGTAAGGCAGGCTGGGATAGTCACTGCCGAACATGATCTTGTCCTGAAGGCGCGCGCGCATGTCGACTTTGAGCGAGGCGGGAAAATATTTCGGCGCCCAGCCCGACATCTCCCAGTACACGTTTCCCTTGTGCAGGGCGACCGCCGTGGTTTCCTCGACCCAGGGCCAGCCGGGATGGGCCATGACGATCCTGAGGTTCGGAAAATCGGCCGCCAGGTCGTCGATCGCGGAAGGGTGCGCGTGCCGGATCCTCGCGCCCATGCCGCCGGGAAGCCCGGCGCCCATGCCGGTGGTTCCGACGTCGATCATGACCGCGGCTTTCAGCTCGTCGATCACCTCGAACAGTGGATAGTGGCGGCGATCGTTGACCGCGAAGTGCTGCATGATCGGATGGAAGTGAAACCCGATCAAGCCGAGCTCGCGCACCGCTTTTTTCGCCTGGGCGATCGCCACTTCGCCTTTCGCCGGTTCCAGCGCGCCCCAGGCCTGGATGATCCGCTTCGGATGGCGCTTCCACATGGCCTGCACGTATTCGTTGGTGACGGGCGGCGTCCTGATCGTCGTTTCCAGATCGAGCGCCACCAGCAGCGCCTCGACGCCGGCGTCGGTGAAGTCCTTCAACACCTCCTCCTCGGTCTTCGCCGTCCAGCCGCGGCTCCAGTATTTGGCGAGCGCATCGACATAGGGGCCTTGCGAAGCGATCCACTCCTTCGTGCCGGGATAACAGTGCAGATCGATGATTCTCACGCCGCTTTTTCCTGCTCCAGCTTCCGGGTCACCATTTCGACGAGCACCTTCTTCGACACCTTGCCGAATGGTGACACCGGGAAATCGGAAAGAACCTCGAGGCGCTCGGGCAGCTTGAACTTGGCGATTTCCTTGTCCATGAGAAACGCTACCAGCTCCTTGAGCGTGAGAACACAGTTCCCTTTCAAGATCACGCAGGCGCACATTCTCTCACCCAGATTCGGATCGGGTATGGGCACGCAGGCGATGTTCTGCACCGAGGGGTGTGAAAGAATCAGGTTTTCGATCTCCTCGGCGCTGATCTTCTCGCCGCCCCGGTTGACGAGATCCTTCTTTCGCCCCTCGACTACGTAGTTGCCCGAAGGATCCAAGCGCATAAGGTCTCCGGAGCGGTAGAAGCCGTCAGGGGTAAACTGCCGCGCGTTGTATTCCGGCACACCGTAGTAGCCGCGCAGGGTATAGGGCCCGCGGCAAGTGAGTTCGCCGACCTCTCCGGGGGCGACCTCCCTGCCCTCCTCGTCGACGAGCCTCACCTCGTCGTCCGGAGAAATCGGTCGCCCGCAGGTTTCCAGTCGCACGTCCTCCGGGTCCTCCGCGCGCACGAAGAAGAGCATCCCCTCGGACATGCCGAAGTTTTCCTGCACGAACGCGCTCGGAATCAGCTCGCGGGTGCGCAGCCTCACCTCGGGTTGCATGCGCTGGCCGCCGCTCTGGATGACGCGCAACGAAGAAAGATCGTACCGGCCGATCGACGGATCGTTGATCAGGCGGATGAGCAGCGCCGGCACCACCTTCAAATGCGTGACCCTGTGCCGCTGAATAAGCTGGAACAAATCGTCGGGTCGCGTACTCGCGGAGAGCACCACCTTTCCGCCGCTCAACATGTAGCCTTGCACCCCCGGACAGGCGAGCGGCAGATTGTGCGCGATCGGAAGCGCGAGCAGCAGCACCGAGTCGCCCGTGACCCCACATACTCCGGCCGCGATCCTCGAGTTGTAGGCGTAGTCGTTATGGGTGCGGGGTATGAGCTTGGGCACGCCGGTCGTGCCGCCCGAGAGCTGGAATATCGCCGGGTCGGCCGGATCAATCTTGAGCTTGCGCAGCACCTCAGCCGACTTCTTTGGAGGCCGGGTGATGAGCTCGGCGAGCGACAGAAAGTCGGCGGGAGCGTCGCCGAGCACGATGGCGAACTTCAGCGACTCGGCTTCCCTGCGCACGCGTCTCACCATCTCGGTGAAGTCGAAGTCGCCGTGCCGGTCCGGGGTAACGCAGGCTCTCGCCCCCGAGAGCTTCGCGAACTGGCTCACTTCGAGAAAGCGGTGCGTAGCGAGGGCCGCGATCGGGATGCAGCCGATTTTTTGGAGCGCGAAATAGAGGTAGACGAACTCGATGACGTTCGGCAGCTGCACGACCACCCGATCGAGAGGCGCGAGGCCGGCCTCGAGCAGGTTCAGTGCCAGGCGGTCGGAGACATCGTTGACTTCGCTATACGTGACGCGCGCGTCGCGATCGATGAAGGCGATGCGTTCGGCGTAGCGCTTGAATACCGGCGCGAACTCCTCGGCGAGCGACCGGTTCCGCCAGTAGCCCTTTTCGCGGTAGCGCTGCGCGAACTCGGGAGGGAACGGGACGACGCCTGCCAGCATGCCGGTCAATGAAACGGGTGGCGCAGGACGATCGTCTCGTTTCGATCGGCCCCGGTAGAGATCATGTCCACGGGCACCCCGCAGACCGATTGCAGGCGCTCGAGATAGGCGCGCGCCCGCGCGGGCAGCTTGTCGTAGGCGCTCAGCCCGACGGTGCTTTCCTGCCACCCGGGCAGATCTTCGTACACGGGCTCGCAGCGCGCCGCATCTTCTGCCGCGAGCGGCAGAAGATCGTGCAGCGCCCCATCGATGCGGTAGCCGGTACAGAGGCGGACCTTCTCCATGCCGTCGAGCACGTCCAGCTTGGTGATGCAAAGACCGGACACCCCATTGATCTGGATCGAGCGCCTGAGCGCCGCGGCGTCAAACCAGCCGCAGCGGCGCGCTCGCCCGGTGGTGGCGCCGAATTCCTGGCCGCGAGTGCGCAGCAGCTCGCCCGTGCCGTCATCGAGTTCGGTGGGAAAGGGACCCGAGCCGACGCGAGTGGTGTACGCCTTGGTGATGCCGAGCACGTAGTGCAGCATCTGCGGCCCGATGCCGGCCCCGGCCGCGGCCGCCCCCGCGACGCAGTTGCTCGAAGTGACGTACGGGTAGGTGCCGTGATCGACATCGAGCAGCGCGCCTTGCGCGCCCTCGAACAGCAGGTTCTTTCCGGCGCGATTCGCATCGTAGAGAGCGCGCGAGACGTCCGCGACCAGCGGTTTCAGGCGCGGCGCGAGCGCAAGCGCATCGTCCCGCGTCTTGGTGAAATCGACCGGCTTCGCGCCCAGGTATTTCGTCAGTACGAAGTTATGGAAATCGAGGAGCGGTTCGAGCTTCGCCGCAAAGCGCTCCGGCACCAGAAGGTCCCGGACGCGGATCGCGCGGCGCGCGACCTTGTCTTCGTACGCGGGCCCGATACCGCGGCCGGTGGTGCCGATTTTTGCGGCGCCCTGCGCCGATTCACGCGCGATGTCGATCGCCGCGTGGTACGGGAGAATGAGAGGGCAGGCCTCGGAGATCCGCAGGCGGGCTGCGACGTCCGCACCGGCGCGAACGAGCTCGTCGATCTCCTCGACCAGCGCCTGCGGCGACAGGACCACGCCGTTGCCGATATAGCAGGTCACGCCCTTCCTGAGGATGCCCGAGGGAACGAGGTGCAGCACGGTCTTCTTGCCGCCGATGACCAGGGTGTGTCCGGCGTTGTGCCCGCCCTGGAAGCGCACCACCCCCTGCGCGTGGTCGGTGAGCCAGTCGACCACCTTCCCCTTGCCCTCGTCACCCCACTGGGTGCCGATGACTACGACATTCTTGGCCACCGTTTCAGCTCTTGCCCAGTTTGCGCACGGTCCACTCGCCGCCGCGCTTGACCAGCTCTCGGTCGCAGTCGGGCTGAGCGCCTTCCGCGGCGCGTCCCGGAAGCCCGACCACGACGACCTCCCCGGCGGTTCGCAGCTTGCGGACCGCGGCGGCGAGCCCCGCGTCGTTCGAGTGCGGCGCCCGAATCGCGGCCGCTTCCACCTCTTGCGGCGCAGTGCGCGCGAGATCGCGCAGGTCCATGCTGAATCCCGTTGCCGGGCGGGCGCGCCCGAATGCCTTCCCGACCTCGTCGTAACGCCCGCCCAGCGCGACCGCGCTGGCCACGCCCGGCGCATAGGCCGCGAACACCACCCCGCTGTGGTAGTGATATCCGCGAAGATCCGCCAGATCCACCGACACGGGGATGCTGCCGCTTCGGGAGAGAACCTTGAGGTCCCTGAGCGCCGCGTCGATTTCGGGATACTTGGGCAGCGCGCGCCGGGCGCGTTCGAGCACGGTGCCGTCTCCATAGAGCTCTGGAAGGGCAAGCAATGCCTTGCGCGTCGCTTTCGGCATCGATTGAGTCACCACGCGCAGCGCCGGCAGATCCTTACCCTCTAGCGCTTCGTACAGTTCCGACTCGAGCCCGGCACCGACCCCGCCGTGCCGGCAAATCGCGCGGAACACGGCGACGTGGCCGACATCTAGGCGCGCCCCGGAAATGCCGCACGCGGCGAGCGAGTCGACGAGAAGCTGCTGGATCTCGAGATCGCTCTCGATTCCGGGGTGGCCGTAGATTTCCGCGCCGATCTGCAAGGGCTCCCGAGTCGAGTCGAGGCCCCGCGGCCGGGTGAGCAACACGCTCCCCGCGTAGCACAGCCGGGTGACGCCTTTCCTGTTCAGAAGGTGCGCATCGATCCGCGCGACCTGGGGCGCGATGTCGGCGCGCACGCCCATCATCCTCCCGGAAAGCTGGTCGACCAGCTTGAAAGTGCGGAGATCCAGATCATGCCCGGTGCCCGTCAGCAGCGATTCGAGGTACTCGAGCATGGGGGGAATCACCAGCTGGTACCCGTGCACGCGGAACAGCTCGAGGAGCTTCGCGCGCATTCGTTCGATGCGCTGAGCCTGCGGCGGCAGGATGTCCTCGAATTTTTCCGGAAGGAGCCAGTTGCGCATCAGGTTCCTTCGGAGCTCGCGCGTCTAGCGGATGAAAAACAGGATCAGCAGGCCGACCAGCATCGAGGAAAGCCCGAAAAAACGGATCTGTCCGTCAGTGAACTCCGTGATGCGGCGAAAGGTATCGCGCCACAACGTCGGTAGCAGAAACGGCAGTAAGCCCTCGATAATCAGCATGAGGGCGAATGCCATGAGAAAAGTCGTGCCCATTCACTTTCCGCCCTTTCCCGAGTTTCTGAAATACTTGAAGAACTCGGAATTGGGATCGAGCACGACCACGTCGCTCTTGTTCTTGAAGCTCGCGCGGTAGGCGTCGAGGCTGCGGTAGAAGGCGTAGAACTCGGGGTTCTCGTTGAAGGCGCGCGCGTAGATGGCGGCCGCCCTGGCATCGCCTTCGCCCTTGACCCGCTGAGCGTCGCGGTAGGCTTCGGCGATGATGATCTGGCGCGTACGGTCGGCTTCGGCGCGGATTTTCTCCGCCGCGGAGAAGCCCTGCGAGCGTAGCTCGGCTGCAACGCTCTTGCGCTCCGCGTCCATGCGTCGATAGACTGCTTCGCTTACCTCCTGCGGCAGCTCGATGCGCTTGAGACGGACGTCGACGATCTGTACCCCGATCTTGGCGACGTCGTCCTCCACCTTGTCCCGTACGATGCGCATGATGTCGTCGCGCTCGCCCGACACGACGTCGTGCACGGTACGCTTGCCGAACTCCTCGCGCAGCGCTGCGTTCACCGTCTGCGACAGCCGCGTCTGGGCGCGCTGTTCGTCCCCCTGGACGCTGATGTAGTACTGCCGCATGTCCTGGATGCGCCACTTGACGAAGGAGTCGACCAGGACGTTTTTCTTCTCCGAAGTGATGAAACGCTCGGTGTCGGGCGTATCCAGCGTCAGGATCCGCTTGTCGAAATAGCGCACGTTTTGGATCAGAGGAAACTTGAAATACAAGCCCGGCTCGTCGATCAGGTCCTTGATCTCACCGAGCTGGAACACGATCGCCCTCTGGCGCTGGTCCACCGTGAACGCCGAGAGGGCCGTGAGGACGATCACGCCTGCGATGATCGCGAGGACGATTCCGGAGCGGCTGCTCATGGCCGTTCGCCCCGTTCGCGCCCTCGAAGCGCGTCGCGGGAGCGGGCGCCGGCATCCGGTGCCGGCGGCGGCTCGGTGACCCGGGAAGGGGCCGACGACGCCTGCCCCTCCGGTTGCGCGATCGCCGTCGACATCTGGATAATCTTGTCGAGGGGAAGATACAGCAGATTGCTCCCCGCCTTGGCGTCGATCAGGATCTTGGCGACGCTCGACAAAATCTGCTGGATGGTATCGAGATAAAGACGCTCGCGCGTCACACCCGGCGCCTTGTTGTACTCGACCAGGATCTGCCTGAAGCGCGCCGCTTCACCCTCGGCGTTCGCGATTACGCTCTGGCGGTAACCATTTGCCTCCTCCGTCAACCGCGAGGCGGTGCCGCGCGCTTTGGGGACGACGTCGTTGAAATACGCTTGCCCCTCGTTTTTTTGCCGCTCGAGGTCCTGCTTGGCTCGCACCGCGTCGTCGAAAGCGGCCTGCACCTGCTCCGGCGGCTGCGCGTTCTGCATGGTCACCTTGCTGATCGAGATGCCCGTCTTGTAGCGGTCGAGGATCTGCTGCATCAGGGTCTGCGCTGCCACCGCGATCTGCTCGCGGCCCTCGTAGAGCACGAAGTCCATTTTGCTCTTGCCGACGATCTCCCGGAACGCGCTTTCCGCGGCCTGCAGCACCGTGTCTTCCGGGCGGCGGTTGGTGAACAGGTAGTCCACCGGATCCTTCAGAATATACTGGACCGCGAATTGGATATCGGTAATGTTTTCGTCGTCCGTCAGCATGAGCGATTCGCGCAGGACCTTGGTCTTGAGATTGTTGCGCTAGCCCACCTCCACGGTGCGCACCCCGGTCAGATCGACGATCTCGTTGCCCTGAATGGGATACGGTATGCGCCAGTGCAGTCCTGCGGTGGTCACCTCGGAGAACTTCCCGAAGGTGAGTATGACCCCCCGCTGACCTTCCACGACGATGTAGAAGCCGCTCGCGAGCCAGGCGACGAGCACGACCAAGGCGATCAGCCCTGCTCCGCCGCTCAACTGCCGGACGCTCGGCGGTTCACCCGGATCCCCCTCTCCTCCACGGCGCCGACCGAACAGGCCGTTCAGCTTTTGGTTGAACCTGCGCCACATCTCGTCGAGATCGGGCGGCCCCTCGTTGCCTCCGCCTCGCTTACCCCATTGCGGGTCGTTCAATGACATGAGAATCCTACGTTGTGGCCGCTTGGCCCAGTTTCTTCGAATCTGTCGGTTTCGGCGGGCTCGCCGGAGATGTCCTCGAGGCTGTCGCCTCGATCAGGGCCCGCCGCAGGCCATCCACGCCGTCGCCCGTTTTTGCGCTTAGACGAACGCGGCAAATTCTATCATATTCGTTCCGGTCGACTCCCGGTTGAAGGCCGTTCCGGTCGATCTTGTTCCACACCAGAAGCCGGGGAACGGCGCGCGCGCCGATTTCTGCGAGGACCTTGTCCACTTCCAGGATCTGCGCCTCGCGTGCGTCGTTGGCCGCGTCGACCACGTGCAGAAGCAGGTCGGCGTGGATGGCTTCTTCGAGCGTCGCCCGGAAGGCCGCGACGAGCGTATGCGGAAGATCGCGGATGAACCCGACCGTGTCGGAGATGGCGATGTTTCCGGCTGCGGGAAGGTAGAGCCTGCGCGTAGTGGTATCGAGAGTCGCAAAGAGCCGATCCTCGGCAAGCGCTCCCGCGTGAGTCAGCGTGTTGAAAAGCGTCGACTTGCCCGCGTTGGTGTAGCCCACGAGCGAGACCGAAAAAGCCCTGCCGCGCTCCCGCGCGCGCCGCTGGACCTCGCGCCGGCGGCCGAGCTTGCCGAGCTTGTCCTTGAGAATCTTTACGCGGTTCGCGATCAAGCGCCTGTCGACCTCGAGCTGCGTCTCGCCCATTCCCCCGAGAAAGCCTTTGCCTCCGCGTTGCCGCTCCAGATGCGACCAGCCGCGCACCAGCCGCGTCGCCGCGTGCTCGAGCTGCGCAAGCTCCACCTGGAGCTTGCCCTCGTGACTCTTAGCCCGCTGGGCGAAGATGTTCAGGATCAGACGCGTGCGGTCGACGACCGGGCAGCCGAGCGCCTTCTCCAGATTGCGCTCCTGCGCGGGCGACAAGTCGTGATTGAAAATCGCGAGCGAGGCGCCCTGCTCCTGCAGAGTTCGCCTGATCTCCTCGACTTTTCCGGAACCCGCGAAATAGGCGGGGTCGGGTCGCTCGCGGCGCCCGCGCACCAAGGCCCGCGCCCGGATTCCGGCGCTGGCGGCAAGTTGGCTGAGCTCTTCGATGCCCTCGGCGTAGCCGCCCACACCGAAGTCCAAGCCCACGAGCACGGCGGTGTTGCGCTCCGACGAACGCTCAGCCATCGCGCCAGGTCGGAGTCGATAACGCGTCCGTATCAGCTCTCAGGAGAGGAATGATCGACCGCCAGATTGACTGCACGCGAAGGCACTACGGTGGAGATCGCGTGCTTGTAGACCATCTGCGTCACGGTGTTCTTCAGGAGCACGACGTACTGGTCGAAGGATTCGATCTGGCCTTGGAGCTTGATGCCGTTCACGAGATAGATCGATACCGGTACGTGTTCCTTGCGGAGGGTATTCAGGAACGGATCTTGTAGTAATTGTCCTTTATTGCTCATGGGTGACCCCGAGTCATATTATTTGAAGGTCTACTGTAAATGGTTTTTCGGGAAATGCCAATGTACTAGCCACCTTCTAACCCACTCTTAGATACGCCTGTCGACGTAAGGGTTCCTTCCGCTGCGAAATTCGATCCGGAGGGGCGTCCCTTCCAGCCGAAACACCCTGCGGAAATCGGCCTCGAGATACCGGCGGTAGCTGTCGGACACGGCGTTGAGCGCAGTCCCGTGCACCACGACGATCGGAGGGTTGCTTCCGCCTTGATGCGCATAGCGGAGCTTGGGGCGCGAGAGCCCCGCGCGCGGCGGGGCCTGCTTCGCCACGGCGGCGATGAGGGCGCGGGTGAGTCTCGGGGTGGGGAGCTTGGCCATGGCGGCCCTGTAGGCCGCATCCACTGAATCGACGAGCTTCGCGAGTCCCCGGCCTTCGCGAGCCGAGATGTAATGAAAGCGCGCAAACGAGAGAAATTTCAACTTGCGCGCGATGGCACGCTTGGTCAAGTCGCGTGTGTAGCTGTCCACGCCGTCCCATTTGTTGACCGCCACCACCACCGCCCGCCCGCGCTCCAGGATGAACCCGGCGATGTGCGCGTCCTGGTCCGAGATCTCGCTTTGGGCATCCAGAACAAGGACCGACGGAGAACTTCTCGACGCTTTCGAATACCTTCCCGCGGCGTCTCAATCCGGCCGTGTCGACGAGGACATAGCGGCGGCCCTGCACCTGGAGCTCCACGTCGATCGCATCGCGCGTGGTGCCCGGCTCCTCGAACGTCACGACGCGTTCCTCACCGACCAGAGCGTTGACGAGCGTGGATTTTCCGGCGTTGGGGCGGCCTACGATGGCAATCCGGACCGCGCTGTCGGGTTCTCCGCTCTCGCTTTCAACGGGGAAATCGGCGAGGCCGGCCTCCACCAAATCGCGCACTCCCTCCCCGTGTTCGGCGGAAATCGCGTACGGCACACCCAGCCCCAGTTCGTGGAATTCGAGCGTGGCCAGCTCGGGATTCATGCCTTCCGCCTTGTTGACCGCGACAAACACGCGCCGGCCGATCCGCCGCAGTTCCTCTCCGATCGCGCGGTCCTGCGCCGTGAGGCCCTCGCGAGCATCGGTGACCAGCATGATGACGTCGGCTTCGGCGATTGCGGTTCTCGCCTGCTTGGCCATCTCGACGAACACGCCTCTCGCTTCCGGTTCAAGCCCGCCGGTATCCACCACGAGGTACGGCCGGTCACCCAAGCGTCCCAGGCCGTAGTGGCGGTCTCGCGTCAGACCCGGGACATCGGCGACCAGTGCATCCCGGGTGCGCGTGAGCCGGTTGAACAGCGTGGACTTGCCGACGTTGGGCCTGCCGACGATTACGAGAGTGGGTTTCATGACGCAACTACTGGGTGCTCAGGGCGTACAGATTCCCTTCCTGTGTCTGCACCAGGAGCCCGCGGTCGAGCCGCACGAGCGAAGATCTGATCGAGCTGCCGTCGGTAGCGACACGGCCGACGAAGGCGCCGCTTTCTCGCGACAGGAAATGCACGTATCCCTCGACGTCGCCGACAGCGACTTCTCGACCAAGGGCCAGAGGCGCGGTGAGGTGCCTCTGGAACAGGCGATCCTGCTTCCAGACTGTCGCGCCGCCGGCGCGGTCCAGAGCGTGCACCGCACCTTTGTCGTCGCTGACAAAGACGTAACGCGCGTCGAGCGCCAGCCCTGCGGTGCTCGATAGCTCGCGCGACCAGACTGGGTTGCCGCTGGCTAGATCGAAGCAGCCGATGCGGCCCTGGTAGGCGACGGCGCACACTTCGCGCTCGGCAACGACCGGCAGCCCGACCACATCGGTGACGCGTTCCAGTTCCGTGGCTCCGCGAGGCAGCGCGACGGTCGCCTCCCAGCGCACATTGCCGTTGGCAAGCGCGATCGACACGAGTTTACCTCCGGCAAACCCGGTGAGCAGATAACCCCGGTCGGCGAACATTCCCACAGGGGACCGGACCGAGAGAGGCGGACTCGATCGCTGGTACAGCCAGCGCCGCCTGCCGTCTTTCGCGTCGAGCGCGAATAGGCGCCCGTCGGCGCTGCGGACAATCACCAGATCCCCCGTCACCAGGGGCGCCGAGAGGACCTCGCTCGATACGCGCGCGCGCCATCGCGCTTCGCCCGAACGTCCATCGAGCGCGATGACTTCGCCGTCGAATGTTCCGACCGCTACGAGGGTGCCGTCTGAGCCCACTCCGCCGGAAAGCGTGCGACCCGCATTGACCCGCCACGATTCCTGCCCGGTCGACGCTTCAAAGCGGGCGACGGTACCGTCCTGGGCCGCGGCGTAGACGCCGTCGACCGCCAGCGCGGGAAACAATATGGCGTCTCCCGCGCCGCCGACGCTCGCCTGCCACAGCGTGCGCACCGGAATGCTTGCGGGCAACTCCGACAATTCGGCCATCTTCGGTCCGGTCGAACCTGAACAGCCGGCGAGCAGCATCGCGCCGGCGAGGAAGAGCCGCCGCATCAGCCTTCTCCAAGCGCCTCGAGCTTGAGTCGCAGCGCATCGCGCAGCGGCCCCGGCCCGGCCTTTTCCAGCGCGGCTTTATAGGCGGCTCGCGCTTCGGAGCGTTTCTTCTGCGTGGCGAGAATGT
The DNA here is from genome assembly GCA_005883665.1 of Betaproteobacteria bacterium. Lineage (GTDB taxonomy): Bacteria > Pseudomonadota > Gammaproteobacteria > Burkholderiales > SG8-39 > VBDM01. The sequence goes on along the minus strand of VBDE01000081.1, from coordinate 6,290 downwards.
CCCCGCGCTGCGAGGCATAGAGGGCCTCAAAACCCGTATGAGGCTTTGCCTCGAGAATTTTCAGTGCTGCGTCGGGCTCGTTGTCGTCGAGCAATACGCTTGCTAGCCTCAATGTGGCGATCGAGCGTATCTCATCGCTCCTGGCGTGCTCGATGACCCATTGAAGCTGCGCGCGCGCGGTCTTCAGGTCTCCCGCTTGAAACTGGACTTTGGCAGAAACCAAGGCTGCGAGCGGCGCGTAAGCGCTACGCGGAAAGTTCTCCAGAATCGCTCCCGCAGTCTCCTGCGTCGTCTTGAGATCGTTCGCGCGCGCCGCCTTCTGCAGCGTGTCGTACAGCACGGCGGCCTGCGCGGCTTGCGAGCGTTCATACCGTGTCCAACCCATCCATGCTCCGATAGCCGCGAGCACGAGCGTGGTGCCGAGAATGATCGCGCCGCCGTGGTCCTTCCACCAGGCTTTCAGGGCGGCGAGCTGTTCCTGTTCTTCGAGATCGTACGTGCTCATTCTTTTTCACCTGTGCCGAAAAGCAGATCCGATATCGCATCCGCAAGGCGTTCCTGCGGCACGCGGAACTGCCCGCGCTCCTCGCGCAAAGCCTTGATGCTCGCTTCACCCGCCTGGGCCTCTTCGTCGCCCACGATCACCGCGACCGGTGCGCCGCTCGCGTCGGCTTTTTTCATCTGCGTTTTGAAGCTGCCCCCTCCGCAGTGCTGGGTCACGCTGAAACCGGCCTCGCGCAGGGCCTCCGCAACGCGAAACGCGGAGCGGGCCGCCCGTTCTCCCTGGTTCACGAGGTACACGTCAGGGCAAGGATGCTCGCCGGAATCGGAGACGAGCGCGAGCAGGCGCTCGATCCCCATCGCCCAGCCGCAGGCCGGAGCCGGTTTGCCGCCGACCTGCTCCAACAGGCCGTCGTAGCGCCCGCCGGCGCACACCGCCCCTTGAGCGCCGAGCCGATCGGTGACCCATTCGAACACCGTGAGATTGTAATAATCGAGCCCGCGCACCAGCCGCGGATTGATTTCATACTGACGCCCCGCGTCCTTGAGGATGGTCTGCACGCCCTCGAAATGTTTGAGCGACTCCTCGCCCAGCGCATCCAACAGGCGCGGAGCTCGGGCGATCAGCGGTTGCATCACCGGGTTCTTGCTGTCGAGAACGCGCAGTGGATTGGTGCGCAGCCGCCGCTTCGAGTCTTCGTCAAGATCCTCCTCGACAGACTGGAGATAGACCACCAGCGACCTGCGGTACGCGGCGCGCTCCGCCGCCGAACCCAGGCAATTGAGCTGCAGTCGGATGCCGGACAGATTGAGGTCGTCCCATAGCCGGGCGCACATGAGCAGCAGCTCGGCATCGATATCAGGCCCCGGAAACCCGAGCGCCTCGGCTCCAACCTGGTGAAACTGCCGGTACCGCTCCTTCTGCGGCCTTTCGTGACGGTACATGGGACCGATGTAGTACAGACGCTGCGCCCCGCCGTAGAGCAAGCTGTGCTCGGCAGCCGCGCGCGCGACCGAAGCCGTAGCCTCGGGACGCAGAGTGAGGGACTCCTTGTTCAGCTCGTCGGTGAAACTGTACATCTCCCTCTCGACGATGTCGGTCGCTTCGCCTATCGCCCGGCGAAACAGCGCCGTATGCTCGAGGATGGGAGTACGCACGTTGCGATAGCCGTAGCTCCGGAGCCAGTCGCGCAGCAACTCCTCCAGCGTTTCCCAGCGCTCGGCTTCTTCGGGCAGGATGTCGTTCATTCCGCGCACGGCGCGGATCGGCTCGCTCATGTCGATATCGCGGCGCGAACTACACCGCGGTTTTGATCGGGATGTCTCTCTTCTTTTGCGGCTCGTCGCGACGCAAGCGCCCGCCTTCCCCGTAAGTCGCACGGACGTATTCCTCGACCAGTTGCTGGAATTCCTCGGCAATCCGCTCGCCACGTACACCGGCGCGACCGGGCGCTCACAGGACCCGGGAAGGCTGATGCCGATATTGGCGTGCTTGCTTTCGCCGGGCCCGTTGACGACGCAGCCCATGACCGCGACGTGCATGTCTTCGACTCCGGGATAGCGCTCGCGCCACTGGAGCATCTGCTCCCGAAGATAGCGTTGGATCTTTTCAGCGAGTTCCTGGAAATACGTGCTGGTGGTCCGGCCGCAGCCCGGGCAAGCGATGACCATCGGCGAGAACGAGCGCAAGCCCATGGTCTGGAGCAACTCCTGCGCGACGATGACCTCACGCGTCCGGTCCCCGCCGGGTTCCGGGGTGAGCGAAATACGGATCGTGTCGCCGATACCCTCCTGGAGCAGCACCCCGAGCGCGGCGGTGGAAGCCACGATGCCCTTTGTTCCCATCCCCGCCTCGGTGAGCCCGAGATGCAGCGGATAGTCGCAGCGGCGGGCGAGCTCCCGGTACACGGCGATCAGGTCCTGGACGCCGCTCACTTTGCACGAGAGCACGATGCGATTTCCGGCCAGACCCAGCTGCTCCGCGCGCGCAGCTGATTCGAGCGCCGAGGCGACCAGCGCCTGCCGAGTTACGGTGTCGGAATCGACGGGCTCTTCTCTCCGCGCGTTCTCGTCCATGAGCCGCGCAAGCAGTTCCTGATCGAGGCTGCCCCAGTTGACGCCGATTCTCACGGGCTTGTCGTAGCGGCAGGCCATCTCGATCAGCGTCGCGAATTGCTCGTCGCGCCTGGCACCCCGCCCGACATTGCCCGGGTTGATCCGGTACTTTGCCAGCGCCCGCGCGCAATCGGGGTGCTCGGCGAGCAGCTTGTGCCCATTGAAATGGAAATCGCCCACCAGGGGCACATCGCAACCCATGGCGTCGAGCCGCTCGCGGATGCGCGGGACCTGCGCTGCCGCCTCGGCGGTATTGACGGTGACACGCACCAGCTCCGAACCGGCACGCGCAAGCTCGACGACCTGGGTCGCGGTGCTCTGGGGGTCGGCCGTGTCGGTGTTGGTCATGGATTGCACCAGGACCGGCGCGCCCCCCCCGATCAGCACGTGCCCGACGCGGACTTGGCGCGTTTTGTGTCTCGGAATATTCGTCATCGGTTGTTTCAATTCAGCGTCAGTCGCGCGACTTCGATCTGGATGTAGGGTTTCAGATCGACGGGGTTGTTGTTGTAGATAAGGCGCACGGCGGCGCCGTTGCCGATCACGAGGGACAAGGGGGGCCGCCCGAGGACCACCCTGCGGCTTCCAGCGGGATTCAGTTGCGACATCAGCGTCCTGCCGTCCCGGTCCCTGATCTCGACCCAGGATTCTCTGTCGAACTCGAGCCGAATCCGCGCTTCGTTTCCGCCGCCCCCTCCTCGAGAGGGCTGCTGCGCCTGCGCGGCAGGGGTCTCAGACGCACTGATTGAAGGCGCCGCCGGAGCCGCTGGAACCTCTGTTTCTGCACGCGGGGCGGCAGGCGGTTCCACGGGGGCCACTTGGGATTGCTTTTGCGGGGGAGGCGTGTTCGACGCGAATCTTGCCCAAGGGAAAGCTCCCGCGCGCCACTCATAGAGGATGCCGGCCACGATGATGAGGGCGAGGACCGAGACAGCCAGGTAGGCTCGGGTGCCGCGCTTCCCGCTGTGCACAAACGGGATGCCCTTGTCGCGCAGATCGAGGTCGATCTCCCCGGGGACATATCGCTGCTCGAGCTCATCGAGCATGGGATGCGGATCCGTGTCGAGCAGCTTGGCGTAACCGCGCACCATCCCGCGGACGAACGTCGCTCCGGGCAGCTTGTCGAACTCCTCGGCCTCGAGCGCCTCGATTTGGCGCAGGCCGTACTTGAGCCGCTGCGCGACATCGGCGATCGACAGCTTACGCTCGAGGCGCAGCTGCGCGAGCATCCGTCCGGGCCCGGCCTTGACGGAAGAGACGCCGGGTTCAACTTCCTGATTCATTCGAACCGCCCTTTTTGCAGTTCCTGGTATTCCTTCGACCCGGGAAAGCGCCGACGCAGCTGGTTGGCGTAGCTCGTCACGGCGGAAGAATCTCCCAGTCTGCGTTCAATCCGCAGCGCAAGCCATAACGATTCCGCAGTCGGCTCGGCGAGCTTGTTGTAGCGACCTGTAAGGCTGCGCGCGGCGTCGAGTTCCCCGCGTCGGTACTTGAGCTGGGCGAAATTGATCAGCGCCGGATAGTAGTTCGGATCCAGCTTGAGCGCACGTTCGAGATAGTCGTGGGCGTCGCGCTCGTTATTCTTGCGCATCGCACATACCGCCGCCATCGCATAGGACTTTTGCGGCGTAGCGTAGAGGGGATGGCGGACCGCCATCAGGAAATAGCGGATCGCCTCTTCTTCGCGCTTGTTTTCGCAAAGGAACCACGCGTAGTTATGATTGGTATCCGGGTCGTTGGGATTCAGCCTGAGGGAACGCTCGAACGCCTCCTCGGCGAGGTCCTTTTCGCGCAAGTCGCTGTAGACGAGACCCAACACGTTGTAGGCGGGCGCGTAGCCCGAGTCGGCCGCCGCTGCAGTGCGCGCTTCCGCAAGCGCCACGCCGAGGTTCCCTCTCTGGAAGTATGCCCCGGCAAGCTCGGTGTGAATACGCGCGCGCTCCCGCGAGCTGGCCACTTCCCCGATGATGGCTCCGCTATCGGTCTGGCCGGGCAAGTCGCCCGAGAGCGGCCCTCCGGCGCAGCCGAAAAGCACTACGGCACCGGCGAGACCTGTTGCGGCGTGCCGCGATCGATTCAAGGGCCCGTCCCTTCCAGGCGCGCCGGCCTGCGGGTACGGTCATGGATCTTTCCGGCCAGTTGTCCGCACGCGGCGTCGATTTCGTCCCCGCGCGTCTTGCGCGTGGTTGTGACGATCCCCGATGCGCCAAGCACCTCGCTGAACCGTTCGATCACTCGGCGCGGGGAGCGTACAAAGCCCGAGTTCGGGAACGGATTGAACGGAATCAGGTTGATCTTGCACGGCACCCGCGAAACCAAATCCACGAGCTGGCGTGCGTGCTCCTCGGCGTCGTTGACGCCTTCGAGCATGACGTATTCGAAGGTAATGAAGTCGCGCGGGGCACGCTCAAGGTACCGCAGACACGCGGCAAGCAACTCGGCGAGCGGATACTTGCGGTTGATGGGCATGAGCGTGTCGCGCAGCGCGTCGTTCGGCGCGTGCAAAGATACCGCAAGCGCCACCGGGCATTCCGCGGCAAGGCGATCGATCATCGGCACGATTCCGGACGTGGAGAGCGTCACGCGGCGTCGCGAAAGCCCATAGGCGTCCTGGTCTATCATCAGCTTCAGCGCCGCGACGGTATTGTCAAAGTTGAGCAGGGGCTCGCCCATCCCCATCAACACGACGTTGCTGATGACGCGCTCGCCGCCCCGAGTCGCGCCGAGCTCGCGGTTGGCGAGCCAAAGCTGCCCGATGATCTCGGACACCGAGAGATTGCGGTTGAATCCCTGCCTGCCGGTCGAGCAGAACTGGCAGGCCAGTGTGCAGCCCGCCTGGGTGGAGATGCACAAAGTACCGCGGTTGGTTTCGGGAATGAATACCGCGTCGACCGCGTTGCCTTTGCCGACGTCGAGCAGCCATTTGCGAGTTCCGTCCCGGGCCAAGCTGTCGCTCACGATTCGCGGGGGCGAAACGCACGCGGTCCGTGCGAGCTTTTCACGCAGCGGTTTCGCAATGTCGCTCATCCGCGAAAAATCCGATTCGCCGAGACGGTGCATCCAGCGCTTGAGCTGTCGCGCCCGGAACGGCTTCTCATCGAGGCTCGCGACGAACGCGGCGAGCCCTTCGCCGTCCATATCGAGGAGATTGATGCTCATTTAACGGGAAAAGATCTCGGAAGCGGAAAAAAAGTACGCGATCTCGGTGCGGGCGGACTCGGGCCCGTCCGAGCCGTGCACCGCGTTCGCATCGATGCTCTCGGCAAAATCGGCGCGGATCGTGCCTTTTTTCGCCTTCTTCGGATCGGTCGCGCCCATCAGTTCGCGGTTTCGCGCAATTGCGTCCTCACCCTCCAGCACCTGCACCATGATCGGCCCGGAGATCATGAATCTCACCAGATCGCGGAAAAACGGGCGCTCGCGATGCACGGCGTAGAAGCCTTCGGCCTCCCTTTGCGAGAGATAGCGCATGCGCGCTGCCACGATATTCAGGCCGGCCTGCTCGAACCTCGAGTAGATTTGTCCGATGGCGTTTTTCGCCACAGCATCCGGTTTGACGATGGACAAGGTTCGCTCTACAGCCATGCAAGATCTCCGGTTGGAACTCTGGAAGCGACACAAGAAACTCGTCTAACGTTTTATTTTAACAGGCTTTTGCCGGAGTGTCGCGTCCG
>VBDE01000228.1 GCA_005883665.1 Betaproteobacteria bacterium | reverse complement strand
TACAACGACCCGGTGATTTTCGCCGAGTATGCGATGGACGTCGCCGATGCCTGCCGCGAGGTCGGTGTGAAGGCGGTGGCCGTGACCGCCGGCTATATGCACGATCGGCCGCGGCGCGAGTTCTATGCCAAGATGGACGCGGCCAACGTCGACCTGAAGGCCTTCACCGAGGAATTCTATTTCCGCACTTGCAGTGCGCACCTGAAGGACGTGCTCGATACGCTCGTCTACCTCGAGCACGAAACCGAAGTCTGGTTCGAGATCACCACGCTGCTCATCCCCGGGAGGAACGACGGCGATGAGGAGATCGACGCCGAGTGCCGCTGGATCGCCAAAGAACTCGGACTCGACGTGCCGCTGCACTTTACGGCTTTCCATCCCGACTACAAGATGACCGATATCCCCCCTACTCCGGCTGCGACGCTGACGCGCGCGCGCAAGATCGCGCTGGGGCACGGTCTGCGCTATGTGTATACGGGCAACGTCCACGACCCCGAGGGCGGGTCGACCTACTGCCCGGGCTGCGGCAGCGTAGTGATCGCTCGCGACTGGTACAGCATCCTCGACTATCGGGTCACCGGGGACGGCAGGTGCAAGCAGTGCGGAGGGACGATCGCCGGGCGCTTCGAAGCGTTCAAGAAGGCTTTCGGGGCGCGGCGGATTCCGGTCCGCTTGAGCACCCGGATCGCCTAGGGTCCCGCGGCAGCGACGCCCGTCCTGGGCGCGTAAACCCTTGATTCGCCTAAGGGGGTTGCTTTTCCTCGGAAACTGTATAAAACTACAGGTCAACCGCTGTCTTTGGCCGCGCGTTCAAGCGGCGAAGCACCCTCGATCGCTGACGTGAGAGGGGCGACAAGGGGCAGATTTCTTGTTTCGGTTGCGCCGCCCGGGTGGCGCGGCGCCGGCGTCCGCTGCAACGTTTAATATGAGGGATAATCCGATGGTCAACGAAGGGAAAGTCATGGAAGAAGCCAAGGCCAGGGCCCTGCAGGCTGCTCTGGCCCAGATCGAAAAGCAGTTCGGCAAGGGTTCCATCATGAAGATGGACTCGGCGGCCGCGCAGGACGTGCAGGTGGTGTCGACCGGGTCTCTGGGCTTGGACATCGCGCTCGGGGTGGGCGGATTGCCGCGCGGCCGCGTGGTCGAAATCTACGGGCCCGAGTCCTCGGGAAAGACGACCCTCACGCTTTCGGTGATCGCCCAGGCGCAGAAGCTGGGCGGCACGGCGGCTTTCATCGACGCCGAGAACGCGCTCGACCCGCAATACGCAGCCAAGTTAGGCGTCAAGATCGAGGAGCTTCTGATTTCCCAGCCCGACACCGGCGAGCAGGCGCTCGAAATCGCCGACATGCTGGTGCGCTCCGGGTCGGTCGACGTGATCGTGATCGATTCGGTCGCGGCGCTCACGCCGAAGGCCGAGATCGAGGGCGAAATGGGCGAGCCGCAGATGGGTCTGCAGGCGCGGCTGATGAGCCAGGCGCTGAGGAAGCTCACCTCCAACATCAAGCGCACCAACACGCTCGTCATCTTCATCAACCAGATCCGCATGAAGATCGGCGTCATGTTCGGCAACCCCGAGACGACCACCGGCGGCAACGCGCTCAAGTTCTACGCGTCGTGTCGCCTCGACATCCGGCGCATCGGCAGCATCAAGCGCGGCGACGAGGTGATCGGCTCCGAGACCCGCGTGAAGGTCGTGAAGAACAAGGTCGCGCCGCCGTTCCGCGAAGCGCTGTTCGATATTCTCTACGGAGAAGGGGTGTCCCTCGAAGGCGAGATCCTGGAGCTCGGCGTCAGCTGCGGCGTGGTCGACAAGTCCGGGGCCTGGTACCAGTACAAGAAGGACCGCATCGGACAGGGCAAGGACAACGCCCGCGACTTCCTGAAGGAAAACCCGGAGCTCGCCGCCGAGATCGAAGGCAAGATCCGCGAGAAGCTCGGCATCAAGAATCCGGAGGTATTGGCTCCCGTCACCGCCGAGGTGTGAAAAAGCAGCCGACGCTGCGCGAGCGGGCCCTGCGTCTGCTCGCGCGGCGCGAGCACAGCTTAGCCGAGCTGGCCGGGAAGCTCCGGGCGTACGCCAGTCCCGAGGAGGAACTCGAAGCGCTTTTGGAAGACCTGTCGCGACGCAGGCTCCTGTCTGACGAGCGCTACGCGGAATCGCGCGCCCACGCGCTTTCACGCAAGTACGGAGCGGCGCGCATCGTGCACGAGTTGCGCGCGAAGGGTCTCGACAAGGCGCTCGCGGAGCAGGCATCCGGAATCGCGCGCACGACCGAAGTCGAGCGCGCGCGCGAAGTCTGGCGCAGAAAGTTCCGGGTCGCGCCCAAGACCCGCGAGGAGCGGGCCAAGCAGATGCGATTCCTTCGGTCGCGGGGGTTTTCCTTCGATGCGATTCGCGCCGTCCTCGGCCGCCCCGGCGAGGATTGAATTCGCCTAGAATTCGGGCTACCCCTATCCATGCGGGTTTCCGAGGGGTAACTTCTAAAATCTTCTAAAATTCTCAGAGTTTTCTGCGTATCGGCGCGACGGGCCCTGGCTTCCTCAGATAGATCGCGGTGGTTTTTGGATCGGCGTGTTCAAGGCGCCGCTGAGCCGTTTCCTGCTCGTCTGAGGCGCTCTTGGCCCGAAGGTCATGTGGTGTAGGGTCTCCCGCGCATCGAGCACAGGAGCGTCATGGCCCTTACCGCTGCCGCGGTTCTCGCAGAGCGCAACGCCTTGTGGATTCCAGGCGTCGTATTGATCGTTGCAGCCGTTGGAGCGCTCGTCGCCTAGCATTGAAACGCCGGAGGAGAGAACTCGATGACGAATGCCTACTTAAGCGACTGGCGTTTGTAGGACGTGCCGTTGATTTCTAGCGGTTCGTCCGCGTGCGGAAGCCGGGAGCTCTGTTCCTCGGGCGCCAGACCGCCGCCGAAGCGCAGCACCACGCGCGCTCCTTCCACGGCGAAGACGCCTGAGTTGTACCGATCCTCAAGGTTGGCCTTTTCGAAATCGAAGCGGCTAATGTCGCCGCCCGGCGCTTTCGGCAAGCCATAGCCGCGGTAGACCCTGCCATCGAGAGAGAGCAGATAGAAACGCGTGCCGGACATCCAGCTTCCGCTGCCGGGCGAGGCGCCGAGCACCGGGCTTGGAACGAACTGCAACGCAGAACCGAGATAAAGGCCGGCGAGCGATCTTGCCGCAGCGGTCTGCTGCGCCGTAAGCGGCTTTCTAGGCTGCTCGGCGCCGACCGACATGGTCTTCAGCATCTCGATGACGCCGTTTACATGACGTTGATACGAGTCTTCTCCTTGCGCCGAGTAATCGATGATTGCGACTGCGCCTTTCGCGAGGATTGCGACGCGCAAGTGATAACGCGGCACGCCGAAGTAATCCTCGATGAACTTCGCGTACAGCGCGGCATCCGCACCAGGAACTTGCGCGGCCTCGATGAAAGGCGGCGCGGCCAGACGCGATTGCTGCATATCCTTGACGACGTCGCGCAGCAGCGTCTGGCGGAACCGACCGGCAAAATCCCCGCTGAACGGGCGAAAACCGTAGATCAAAAGCGTGGCCCCGGGATAGGCATTGTCGGCGGTCCAAGCCGAGGGCTCTCCCGAGCCGCCGCTGAAGCCCGGAATCGTCGGGTCGAATTTCAGCGCCGGCAAGGCCTGCGCCACCGCGAGGCTTGACGAGAAAATGAGGATCGAGGCGAAGAGCTGCGGCGCTACCCACATTTACGCAATGTATAGGACATGGCCGGGCGTGGTCAATCGTTAGTACACGGCGGCGACANNGATCGGGCGCGGTGAGCGTGGTTTTCGTCAGCGAGGCTGTCGCGCTGCCTTGCTACTACCGGACCGATTTGCCGCGCAATCTATCGGAATGCGCCCTTTTCGTTCCGCAGCCCATTTGGCCAGCTTGCCATGACGCTCTGCCGCACCCGGATGAGAGGGAACGCAGTACCGGTCCATTCCGCGGGGACGCAACGGTCGTGTCGAGCAGTTCCGCTGCCGGCGCCTACCAGACCACTCTCGGCGCGTTCCAGGCTGTCGCGTTTCAGGGAAATTAGGGTCGTCATCCTGAACCGGAGCCCAGATTTAACGTGATGTTCGATTCTTACCTGGCGCACCCGTTACCTTAGGCAACTTCAAGACTCGCGCGTATCTGCTCTTCAGGCCGAAGGTCTCGGTCGAGATTGAACGCAAGGTGCGCGCGCTTCGCCTAGAATCCCGGCTGGGGAGCGGGGACAAGCATGGCGCAATCAGGGGAAGGCTGGCTCGACGAGACGCGTTCTGCGTATCTCTATCGCGTGATCGCTGAGGTCGAGCGCGGCTCACCGCGAGCGAATCTGTTCCAGCAGCTCGCGCGCGAAGCGGAGAGCCAGGCCGCGATCTGGGCGAAGAACGCAGGGCTCGCGTCGGTGCCCGCCTTCGTCCCCGATTTGCGCACGCGCCTCGTGGCGGGACTGGTGCGTCGCTACGGCCCGCGCGCGATGCGCGGCATCCTCGCCGCGATGAAGGTGCGGGGACTCTCCGTATACAGCCACGCCGTACCGGGACACCCGGTGCCGACTTCGGCCGACGAGGTCGGCAAGCGCCATCGCGGAATTGCAGGCGGCGGAAATCTACGCGCCGCCGTGTTCGGCATCAACGACGGACTAGTATCCAACGCAAGCCTTATCCTGGGTGTGGCAGGTGCGTCGGCGAACAACAGCACCATTCTGCTCTCCGGCATCGCCGGTCTGCTGGCGGGAGCCTTCTCCATGGCCGCCGGCGAGTATGTTTCGGTGCGCTCGCAGCGGGAGATGTACGAGCATCAGATCGGGCTGGAGCGGGCCGAGCTTGCCGAGTATCCGGAAGAGGAAGCCGAGGAGCTGGCGTTGATCTACGCGGCGCGCGGGATGAGCGTGAGTGACGCCCACGGCCTCGCACGACGCACCATCGCGAATCCCGAGCTGGCCCTCGACACGCTGGCGCGCGAAGAACTCGGCCTCAATCCCGAAAACCTCGGCTCGCCCTGGGGAGCGGCGCTGTCCTCGTTTTTTTCCTTCGGCACCGGCGCGCTCGTTCCTCTCGCGCCGTTTGTTTTCGCTCGCGGCGAGGGCGCTCTCATCGCGGCGGTCGCGTTGACCGCGGTCGCTTTGTTCGGGGTCGGCTCGATGATCAGCCTCTTCACGGGCCGCAGCGCGGTGCGCGACGGCCTGCGCATGCTCGCGATAGGCGGCGGCGCGGGGGCGGTCACCTACCTGGTCGGCGCGCTCCTCGGCGTGAGCCTTGCCTGACCGGCTGCGGAACAGGAAATGGAGGCAGGGTTCGTCGTTCACAGTCTAGTCGGGTTTTTCCTCCTGCATGCCGTCGCCTGGGCTATGAGCGAAGACCGCAGAACCGTCGCGTGGCGGCCGGTCATCGCCGGCATGCTGCTGACCTTCGGGTTGGGATTGGTGCTGCTGAAGGCGCCTTACGCCA
>VBDE01000227.1:5254-8253 GCA_005883665.1 Betaproteobacteria bacterium | reverse complement strand
ATGGTGTCATCGCCCATGTTTGCGCCCAGATTGATGCCGGAGATGATCATGTCGGGCATCTCCTCGAGCAATCCGGTCACAGCGAGGTGAACGCAGTCCGTCGGCGTGCCGTTTACGAACTGGAAGCCGTTCGCGGATTTGCGCACCGAAAGCGGCCGATCCAAGGTGAGCGAGTTGGAGGCGCCGCTGCGGTCGCGCTCAGGCGCGACCACGGTGATGCTCGCAAGGTCGGAGAGCGCTTCTGCAAGGATTGCGATGCCGGGAGCGAAGTACCCGTCGTCGTTGCTGAGCAGAATGCGCACTTTTACTCTAACACTTTGACTATTGAGAGATCAGAGTCGGATTGCGTGGAAGCGCGGGCACACGCGGCGCATTTTACCAGCCGGAGCCGCTCATCTTCCGCCGTTGTTGCCCGTGGGCGACACCAGAACAATCCATAAATCAGTCGATTGCAAAATCCGCAGCAATCCGCGTCGCAATTTGACGACGCTTTTGCTTGTTACGGACTGCGTTCGCCCTGAATTCACAGGGAATAGTCAGACGTGGCACAGAAATCGCTATGACGTTGGCATAGATCTTCTGCTAAAACAGAACCGATGACACTGGAGAGTGCCCAGGGGGAATATCTTCGTTTTCCGACACTGGCGGAAATGCGGGCGATCGAACGGGCTGCGAAACGCGCACAGGCGGAGGCCATTGGGCGCCTCTTTGCCGCAGCCGGGCGCCAACTGAAAGAGATGATCGTGGCTGGCGCCTCGGTGCCCGCCAGGAACGTCCGCCGCACGGACGCCGCGCCTCGCGACAGATCGCAATTTTCAACCAAGAGGAAAACCATGACTACGTTGTTCTGGAAGGACGCGCTTGCTTCTTTGCCCCCCAGCGTGCAGCGTCGCTACGCGGCAAGTTTCGAGGCCGCGGAGCGGCTCGAGGTGTTGCTCGACCTGGGCATCGAGGCCTGGGGCTCCGTCAAGCACGCAATTGCGAAGATCTGTCAAGCTGCGGCGCGCGCGATGCGCGGGACGGCGCGGATCCTCGACGGCGCGGCGCACCGGCTGTTGCCCATGCATTGAGCCGAGACATACTCACGACGCAAAAAAGCCCAGGCTTCGTGCGTGGGCTTTTCGTTCATGTTGACCGGGCGTCAAAAGGTGTCGGATCCCGCACACCCTGCGTTCGTTGAATCTTCCTCTCTAGCCAACCCGCGTTGCGAGCGAGCTATCGCTCGTCCATCGTCCCGGCGTGGTTCACTTGACCAAAAAACCCCGCGCGGAAGCCCCTGGCGTAATCGTCGATTCCCACCTGAAGATAGAGAGTAAGCGCGCTGCCTACGGCGCGGGCCAACTTCCCGTCGGCGACTCCGTTGGTATAAGCGGCCGAAGGACCCTCATTCGCGAGGGTCTTGAACTCTGTCACTGTTCCCATAACCGGTTTCCAAAGTGATACCCACCCTTATGTCAGCAAGCACCGTGCCAAGTAAGCTGATTCGAGATGACGCGCTTAGGTGTAAGCCGACGGAGTCAGATCGTGCCTCAGCATCTTTTCATCCTTGTTAAGGAGTAGCCGGCCAGAAATCCCTGGCGATACTCGTCCAGGTCGCCCAGGGGATAGTTTGGAGTTTGCGCACCGTATCTGCGTGCCGCGGTGCCATCGAGGTAGCCTTCCGCGAAAGCCTCGGACCAGCCGTTTTTTGCGGCCAAATCCCTGAACGCCTCCTTGGGCAGGATTTTCACATTCCCTCCGTCCGGGTTGCGGAAGGGAAAGGAGAGCAATTTCTGGGCCGGGTTTGGTCAGCGCCGCGCGGCCGCGAGAACTCCGCGCACGTCCTCGATCGCGGACAGGGCGCGCTGCAACTGGTCGATGTCTTCGACTTCGACGGTGAAATACATGGATGCGATGTCGTTCCGGGTCTGCGTCTTCGCCGCGATCACGTTGGTCTTCTCCCGCACCAGCGTTTCGGTCACGTCGCGCAGCAGCCCTTGCCGGTCGTTACCGCGAACGACGATGTCCACGGGGTACGCCTGAGCACCGCGCTTGCCCCAATCGGCGCCGATGATGCGCTCGGGAAAGCGCTCGACGAGGCGAGCGAGGCTCGTGCAGTCGCGCCGGTGCACCGACACGCCTCGCCCCTTGGTGACGAATCCCGAAATCCGGTCGGGCGGCGCGGGCTTGCAGCAGTGCGCAAGCTGGGTGAGCAGGCGCTCGACGCCGGCGACGAGAATCCCACTGCTCGATGGTCCGGCCCGTGCACCGTGCGGCGGAATTTCCGGCAAGGGCGTCCGTTCCGTCCCGCCGCGCACCGCGCTCTGCAGCTGCCGCGAGCCGACTTCCTCGCGCCCGACCGCCGCAAAAAGCTCATCGGGCTCGTCAAAGCCGAGACGCTTTGCCAGATCCTCGAGGCTCGCGGCGCGCTTTCCTTCGCGCTGCAGCTCGCGCTCCACCGCGGCGCGGCCGGCCGCGACAACGCTCGCGATCTCGCGGCTGTTGAACCACTGGCGCACCTTGTTGCGCGCGCGAGAGCTTTTGATGGTGCCGAGCGCGGGATTGAGCCAGTCGCGGCTCGGGCCTCCGGTTTTGGCGGTAATGATCTCGACCGCTTCCGCATTCTTCAACCGATAATCGAGGGGGACGATGGCCCCGTTCACCTTGGCGCCGCGGCAGCGGTGGCCGATGTCGGAGTGCAGCGCGTACGCGAAATCCACGGGCGTCGCCCCCTGCGGCAAGTCGATGACCTTACCCTGAGGCGTGAGCACGTAGACGGTGTCGTCGAGCACAGCGTGCTTGGACTGCTCGATCCAGTCCGAGGCGTCGACGATCTCGTCGCGCCATGCAAGCATCTGCCGCAGCCAGGCGATTTTCTCGTCGAAGGGATCGCCTTTGCCGGTTGCGCGCTTTCCCCTTTCCTTGTAGCGCCAGTGCGCGGCCACGCCCAGCTCCGCGTCGCGGTGCATCTCGCGGGTGCGGATCTGCACTTCGAGGGCCCTCCCCTCCGGACCGATCAC
>VBDE01000227.1:0-5193 GCA_005883665.1 Betaproteobacteria bacterium | reverse complement strand
GCCCACAGGTTGTGCACGACTCCGAGCGCCGTGTAGCAGTCCTTCGTCTCGCCCACCAGCACGCGCAGGCCGCTCACGTCATGAATTTGCGAGAAATCGAGCGACTTTTCTCGCATCTTGCTGTAGATGCTGTAGAGGTGTTTCGGCCGGCCGGTGATCTCTGCCAGGACTCCGGCGCGGGCGAGCTCGTCGGCAAGCGCGCCGATCGCCTGCTCGACGAAGCGTTCGCGCTCGCTGCGGCGATCCTCGAGCAGACCGGCGATGCGCTTGTAGAGCTCGGGCTCGAGGTAGCGGAACGAGAGGTCTTCCAGCTCCCACTTGAGCTGCCACACGCCGAGGCGATTGGCGAGCGGCGCGTAAATGTCGAGCGTCTCGCGCGCAAGCTGCGTTCGCTCGGCATCCGGGGCGCGCGCGAGCCAGCGCAGCGTTTGGGTGCGGCTCGCAAGGCGCAGCAGCACCACGCGGATATCCTCCACCATGGCGAGCAGCATTTTGCGCAGCACCTCGGCCTGCGGCCCGGAATCCTTGCCCACGGCCGCCGTCTTCATGACGACCCGCAGCTGGTTGAGCCGGCTGATGCCGGCGACGAGCGAGGCAATCGCCGCGCCGAACGATTCCTTCAGCTTTTCCTCGGCTCCGGGGAGATATGCGGGTGCGGCGAAAAGGAGCCCGGCGGCCCGCGCGTCGGCGTCGAGCCTGAGCTCGGCGACGTTGCGAGCGACTCCCAGAGCGTGCTCGTAAGCGGATTCGCCCGTACCGAGCAGCTTTTCGCCGTAGAGGTTCGCCGCGAATTCGCGTGCGCGCGCGAGCGCGCGGCGCTCCTCGTCCGCCAACCCGGAATACATGGCATCGGATTCGCCTGCGTCGGCGAGATCTGAGCGCGTAGTGGAAACCATGCTCGAAGTTTATCCCACGCTATGGCATTCAGGAGCACTGTCCCGGATAATCCGTTTTTTGCTAGACCCCCGATGCCCGACACCCTCCTGCAGCGACGGATGCTGCCCACCCTGCTGCTGTTGGTCGCCGCCGCATCCTGGGGCGGCAACTGGGTGGCGGCGCGCGCGGTGTACCTCGACGTGCCCCCGTTCGCGCTGGTTTTCTGGCGCTGGGCGCTCGCTGCGGCTCTGATCTTCCCGTTTGCCGCCGCCCAGCTGCGAGAGGACGCGCAGCTCGTCCGAAGCCATCTTCCCGCGCTCGCAGCCTTCGGCGTGATCGGAACGGCGGGGTTCACGATGTTCGGTTACTGGGGCGTGCGTTACACGACGGCGGTCAACGCCACGCTGCTCAACGCCTCGCTGCCGCTCTTCATAATCCCGCTTTCCTGGTGGCTGCTCAAGCTCACCGTCAGCAGCAGGCAGCTCGCGGGAATGGCTTTCTCGCTCGCCGGCGTCGTCTGCGTCATGGGCGCAGGCGACGTTCCGGCGCTCGCCCGGCTTTCGCTCAATCCGGGCGATCTCCTGCTCCTGGCCGGCGCGCTGCTCTGGGCGATCTACACGGTGCTTCTGAAATGGCGCCCGCCGCTTCAGCCGCTGTCGTTCGTTTTCGTCACGGTTGCTGCAGGTGCCGTATTCTCGCTTCCGTTCTATCTCGGGGAGATCGCGGCGGGCGGTACGATGCTCGTATCGCCGAAAACCGTGATCGCGATAGGATATCTCGCCGTCTTTCCTTCGGTCGTCGCCTACATCTGCTGGAATCGCGCAGTGCCGATCGTGGGACCCAACGTTGCGGGTTTCTTCAATCCGATCATTCCGGTGTTCGGCACGCTTTTCGCGGTAATCCTGCTCGGCGAGCAACTGTATCTCTATCACCTCGCTGGATTTGCACTCGTGCTCGGTGGCGTGGTGCTTACTTCGAAACGCTAGATGGGCTTTCTAAGCGACTGGCGCCGCAAGCGCGTGCTGAAGCGCGCCCGCATCGACGAAGCGCTGTGGACACGAGTCGCTTCGAAGCTCTCCTTTCTCCGCGGCCTGTCGGACGAGGAAACGACACGGCTCAAGCAGCTCGTCGTCGTCTTTCTCGCGGAGAAGGAAATGCATGGCGCGCAGGGCCTTCAGCTCACCGACGAAGCGCGCCTGTCGATCGCCGCGCAGGCCTGCCTGCCGATTCTCAATCTCGGGTTGGACGTCTACGACGGCTGGGTCGGCGTCGTCGTCTATCCAGGCGAATTCCGCGTACGCAAAGAGGAAATGGACGAGAACGGCATCGTCCACACTTTCGATGATGAGCTCGCGGGCGAAGCCTGGCCGGGCGGGCCGGTGATCCTCTCCTGGGAGGACGTGGAGTCGCCTGAGCGCGGCTACAACGTGGTGATCCACGAATTCGCGCACAAGATTCACATGGATGGAGCGGGCGACGCGGATTTTCCGGCGGCGCGCGCCGGAATGGACGCCGCGAAATGGCGCAGGATTCTCGAAGGAGCCTACGAACGTTTTTGCAACGAAGTGGACTCAGGTCGTCCGACCTTCATCGACGAGTACGCCGCCGAGCACCCTGCCGAGTTCTTCGCCGTGATGAGCGAAGCTTTCTTCACCGAATCCGCCGTGCTCGCGCGCGACTGGCCGGACCTCTACCGGCAGTTTACCCTTTTCTACCGTCAGGATCCGGCGGGGCGGGCAGGTGGCTAGCAGTGTACGCGGTGCGCAGTAGGCGGCTCAGCTTCCACGCAAGAAATCCCGCACGATCGCGATCTGATCGTCGTGAAGCAAGGTCGGCGCGTGGCCGACGCCCTTGATCTCCACTACTTTCGCCCGCGGGCCGCGCGAAGCCATTTGTTCGGCGGTGTCGCGCCTGAGAAGGTCCGATTGCTCGCCGCGCAGGACCAGCGTCGGGCAGCGGATCGCGTCGTAGAAGCTCCACAGCTCCACGTCCTTCCGCGACAGCTCGGCGTTGAACGGCACGGCGATCGCGGGATCGTAGTGCATGCGCAGCGATCCGTCCGAATTCTTTCGCACCACGTGCTCGGTGAGGAAGCGCCACTCGGCGTCGGTGTGCGGGCCGAAGGACGCGCTCGTCGCGCGCACGAACTGCTCGGCCGCTTCGATCGTCGGAAGCGGCGGCCACTTGCCGACGTAGGAGCTCAGCCGCTCGAGCGAAACCGCGGTGAGAACCGGTCCGACGTCGTTCAGCACCAGCCGCTGGATTGGCGAATCGCGCATCGCCGCGAGCGTCATCCCGATCAGCCCGCCGAGCGAGGTGCCGACCCAGTGCACCGATTCGACGTCCAGGCGCGCGATCAAGGTCACCATGTCGTACGCGTAGGTCGGCACCGTGTACTCCATCGGATTCTCGAGCCAGTCGGAATCGCCGCGTCCGGCGACGTCGGGGCAGACGACGCGGTAGCCATGGCGTACCATTTCCGCGGCGAGGCGATCGAAATCTCGGGCGCAACGTGTAAGCCCGTGAACGCAGACGAGGGTTTTTCCGCTGCCTCGCTCGCCCCACTCGAGGTACGCCATGCGGTGCAGGCCGCTTGCGCTCGCGCACTGCACCTTGCGGCGCTGGAAGGGCTCGCTCATTTCGCACGCCGCAGCCAGCAGCGTCGCAGCAGGTCCGGAATCCAGCGCGTACCTTCCGCGAACGAGCCGAGCGCAAAACCGCCCTCCTCCGGCCGGAGCACCTTGCGCAGCTTTTCCGAGCGCAGGTTCGCCGCACGGACCGGATAGCCGTAAGCCTCGAAGCGCGCTCGCTCGACCGCGGTCTCTGCAGGCTCGCTCTCGTCGAACCATATCCATTCGCGCGTCAATTCCTGCGCGAGCCGGTCGAGCTCGCGCAATTCGTCATCCGCGATCGGCTCGCGGGGCACGAGCTCCGCGTAAGTCGCATCGCCGGAGGAAACCGTCCAGCGCTCGGCCCATTCGGCGTCGACCCCGTCGGAAGAGGAAAGCTCGCAGGACCCGGCCGATCCCGCGACGCGGAAGAAAGCGTGCTGGTCGCGAGCGATGACGTAGCCGTGCCAGAGCTCGCGCCAGCGCTCGCAGGCGAGCGCGAGCCGCAGCCCGCCGTCCGCATCGGCACGCACGTCCTGCAAGGCCGCGCCGCCGGGCGCGTGCGACTGCACCGCCTGCTCGGCCAGGACGCCGTTCTTGATGACCGCGCGGCCGCTCTTGCCCAAGGCGGCGTCGTTCCATTGCACTTCGACGGTGAGATCCGGAAACGCCTGCGAAGCCGACACGAAAGGCGGAAAGGGAATGCCGCCGCGCAGCTTGAACTCGTACTCCAGCCCCTCGGCCGAGTGCAGCTCGCGGTAGGAATCGCCGCCCTCTTCCTCGAGCAGGCGATTGACGTGACCGCGGTATTCCCGAAGCAGCCCGGGATCGCCCTTTATCGTAATCGTCGCATTCAGGTTCAAGTACCTCAGTCGGCCTTGACGCCGGCTTCCTTGACCACTTTGGCCCAGCGCGCTTTTTCATTGACGATGAACGTGCCGAGCGCTTCCGGCGTTCCGGCGCGCACCTCGGTGCCCTGTTTCGCCAGAAACTCCTTCATGTCGTTGGTATTCAGGATCCGGGTCAGTTCGGCGTTCAGCTTGGTCACGATCTCGCGCGGCGTGCCGGCCGCCGCGAGCAAGCCCTGATAGGAGCCGGTTTCGAACCCCGGAAGAGTCTCGGCCACTGTAGGCAGTTCGGGAGCGGAAGGCACGCGCTGCGCGCTGGATACGGCGAGCCCCTTCAAGCGACCGCCTTTCACGGACGGATAGGTGGCGAGCATGCCGTTGAACAGCACGTTGGCGTTGCCCGCGACCACGTCGGTGACCGCCGCCGAGCCGCCCTTGTAGGGGATATAGGCCCACTGCACGCCGGTACGCGCCGCGAATTCGACACCCGCGAGGTGCGGCGCGCCGCCCGTTCCCGAGTTGGCGAAATTGAGCTTGCCCGGGTTTGCCTTGGCGTAGGCAATCAGCTCCTTCACGTTGCTCACCGGCACCGAAGGATGCACCGCCAGCACGTGCGGCGAATACGACACCATCACGATCGGCGAGAAATCCTTGGCCGGGTCGAAGGGCATGTTGGTATACACGCTCGGGTTGATCGACAGCGCGCCGACGTCCGAGAGCAGCATGGTGTAGCCGTCCGGCGCCGACTTGGCGACATAGTCCGCGCCGACGTTGCCGTTGGCGCCGGTGCGGTTTTCCACGATGACCGGCTGGCCCCAGGCCGTGGTGATGTGCGGTCCGATTGCGCGCGCCAGGATGTC
>VBDE01000226.1 GCA_005883665.1 Betaproteobacteria bacterium | reverse complement strand
ACTCCGAGCAGCATCGCCGCAAGCGCGCCGGCCGCCGCCCCTCCGGAGACGCCCAGAATGGCGGGATCGGCGAGCGGGTTTCTGAGGAGGACTTGAAGCAGCGCGCCTGCCAGCGCGAGGAGCCCGCCGCAGGCGAACCCGGCGAGCGCCCTGGGCGCGCGCACGCTCCAGACGATTTCGCGCGCGATCTCGTCGCCGCGCCCGAGGAGCGCGTCGGCGAGCTGCCCTGGGCCGAGATCGACGCTGCCGAACGCGACCGCGAGCGCGAGGCTCGCGGGAACGAGCGCGACGACGAAAACCGGGACGATCTTCATTCCAGGCTGATGACCTGCCAGCCGCGCGCGCTCGCTTCCCGGCGCAGGATTTCGTCGGGGTCCACCGCGACCGGGTGCGTCACGCGCTCGAGCAGCGGCAGGTCGTTCTGCGAGTCGCTGTAGAACCAGCTGTCGGAAAACGACGCGAGCGTGCGCCCCTGATCGCCGAGCCATTCCGCAAGCCGCGTCACCTTGCCCTGACGGAAACTGGGCGTTCCCGAGATCGACGCCGAAGGCGCGCGCGATCGGCGCCGCGATGAAGGCGTTGGTGGAGGTGACGATCGCGCAGAGATGATTGTCGCGGAGGTGCCGCCGCACCAGCTCCTTTCCCTTCGCGCGGATGATGGGTGCAATCCTGGTCCGCATGAATTCGCCGTGCCACTCGTCGAGCTTCTCTCGCGGGGTGTGCGCCAGCGGGGCGAGCTGGAACTCGAGAAACTCGTGAATGTCGAGCCTGCCCGCCTTGTACTGGAGGAGAAAGCGGTCGTTCTTCGTCTCGTATTCGGCGCGCTCGAGCACGCCGCGCTCGACCAGGAACTGTGCCCACTCGTAGTCGCTGTCCCCCGAGAGCAGCGTGTTGTCGAGGTCGAAGAGCGCAAGTTCCAAAATCCCTGTCCTTTGCGTCAACGCTTGGCGCTGTCCGCGTCGAGCAAGCTCAGCGCTTCTTTCAACAGAGGCAGCGTGATCGGGCGCTTGCGCTGCAGCGAATACCTGTCCACGGCGTCGAGCGCCGCGATCTGCGTGCCCATGTCGCGATCGAAGTGCATGAGGAGGTAGCGGATCAGCTCCCCGTCGAGTGCGATTCCGCGCCCCGCGGCATGCGCGTAAAGAGCTGCGGCCTTGTCCTCGTCGCTCAAGGGGTGCAGTTGCAGCACGATTCCCGATGCGAGGCGCGAGCGCAGATCCGCTCGCAGGGCGAGCCGCGCGGGCGGCGCTTCGCCGCTCGCCGCGAGCGCTCCGCCGGAAACACGCAGCCGGTTGCACAAGTCGAACAGGGCGATCTGCCCCGAATCGTCCAGGCGCGAAACGTCGTCCACGGCAGCGAGTTCGAGTCCGCTGACGCGGCTCCAGTCGGCATTCGACGCGCGCATGTACTCCGCCGCCCGCCTTGCCCCGGCGAAGGCGCGCAGGAGGTGCGTCTTGCCGCTTCCGCCCGGGCCCCAGAGAAAGACGAAGCGCTCGCCGCCCTCGAGAGCCTCCCGCAGCGCCCTCAGCGCCGCGCCGTTTTTCCCAGGGGAAAAATTATCCAGCGTCGGGGGCGGAGGCGGGGCGAGCTCGAGCAGGAGTTGTTGCATCGATCCATGCCGCTCCAGGCGGGCGGCGGGCATTTCAATTAAAATTCGGGGGCGAAAACACGTCACTTTATCTGCAACCCCCAGTCTTGACCAGCAAGAAGCCGACTACTTACCGCGACGCAGGGGTGGATATCGACGCGGGGGACGCGCTGGTCGAGGCGATCAAGCCCTTCGCAAAGAGGACGCTGCGCCCGGAAGTGCTCGCCGGAATCGGCGGATTCGGCGCGCTCGCCGAGATCCCGAAGAAATACCGCCGGCCGGTGCTCGTCTCCGGAACCGACGGCGTCGGCACCAAGCTCAAGCTCGCCTTCGAGCTACAGCGGCACGACACAGTGGGCATCGATCTCGTCGCGATGAGCGTCAACGACATTCTCGTTTGCGGGGCCGAGCCGCTCTTCTTCCTCGACTATTACGTCTGCGAAAAGCTCGATGTGCGCGTTGCGACGGAAGTCGTCAAGGGTATCGCTGCGGGCTGCGAGCTGGCCGGCTGCGCGCTGATCGGCGGCGAGACCGCCGAGCACCCGAACGCATTCCCCAAGGACGAATACGATCTCGCCGGATTCGCCCTCGGCGTGGTGGAGAAGGACCGCATCGTCGACGGGCGCTCGATCCGGCCGGGCGACGTGATCCTCGGGCTTGCGGCCAGCGGCCCGCATTCCAACGGTTATTCGCTGATCCGCAAAATTCTGGAGCGCGCCAGGCCGCCGCGCGGGGTTGACCTTCTCGAGCCTACGCACATCTACGTCAAGCCCGTTCTCAGGCTTCTGGATTCGGTGCCCGTCAAGGGCCTCGCTCACATCACGGGCGGCGGTCTGATCGGCAACGTGCCCCGGATTCTTCCGGAAAAGACCCGAGCCGTCATCGAGAAGGCGTCCTGGCCGCGGCCCGCGGTCTTTGAGTGGCTGCAGCGCGAATGCAAGGTCGCCGAAGCCGAGATGCAGCGCGTGTTCAATTGCGGCATCGGCATGGCGGTCGTGGTCGCGGCGGAGCACGCCGATGCGGCAGTCCGCACCCTGTCCGGCGCCGGGGAAACGGTGTTCCGCATCGGCCGCATCGAAGCGCGCAAAGGCGCCGAGGCGCAGGCGTTGATAGCCTGAAAGCGGAAATGGACAAACGCTTCGAGCAGATCATCCAGATTGTCGCGGGCGCCGCGCTGGTGATCGGCTCGGCCGCGATCCTGTGCTTTTCGACCTGGCCGCTCTACCGGCTGATCGAGCGCAGGCTCGGAGGCCGGCGCACGCTCGCCGCGCTCGCCATGACCCTGCTCATGATCCTGGTGCTGGTCTTGCCCCTCGCGCTGATCGCGGGATCCTACGTCGACGAGGTCCCTCAGCTGGTCGAAAGCCTGCGCGAGATGCTCTCTCAGGGACTGCCCAGGCCCCCGGGCTGGATCGCTTCGATCCCGCTGGTCGGCGAGTCGCTGGACGCCGGCTGGCGCGAGATAGCCGGCAGCAAGGCGGCGCTCGCGGAAGTTCTGAAGCGGATCGCGCAGCCGGCGCGCGCAGTGCTGGTGCAAGCCGGCATCGTCGTAGGCGAGGGAGTGCTGCAGTTCGCCCTGATCGCCTTCATCGGGTTTTTCTTCTACCGCGACGGCGCGGCGCTGGCGCGGGCTCTGCGCAACGGCCTCGACCGCGTCGCCGGCAATGTTTCCGGCCGCCTGCTGGAGATCGTCGGCGGCACCATCAACGGCGTGATGGTCGGCATCGTCGGCACCGGACTCGCGCAGGGGCTGGCGGCGGTCATCGGCTTTCTCATCGCCGGCGTGCCCGGCGCGCTGATGCTGGGTTTCATCACCGCCCTTCTCTCGATCGTTCCGGCGGGACCGCCGCTGATATGGATCGGCGCTACGATCTGGCTGTTCTTCCAGGACCAGCCCGGCTGGGCCGTGTTCATGGCGCTGTGGGGGTTCTTCGTCGTGAGCGGGATCGACAATGTCGTGAAGCCCTTGCTGATCAGCCGCGGCTCAAGCCTGCCCTTCGTGCTGGTGCTGCTCGGCGTGCTCGGCGGGGTGCTCGCATTCGGCTTCGTCGGGATCTTCCTCGGCCCGACGCTTCTCGCGGTCGGTTTCAGGTTCGTGCGACGCTGGGCGGCGCCGCAGCGCGGCGCCGGCGAGGCCGCTGCGGAAAGAAAATGACAAAAATGTAATTGAGCTGTCAGATTCCCGTCCTGCGCCCGGTCCTAGAGTGACGGTACATACAGCGCGCCTGCAAGCTATGCGCTCTGGATGCCTCTCAACTCTATGAATCGGAGAATGTCATGAAGAAGCTTCTAGCCGTTGCTGCACTCGCGCTATCTGCGGCGAGCATGTCTGCCGTTGCCTTGACCAATGCCGACCGCTACGGCGAGGCCGCAACCCCCGCCGCCGCCGAACGCACCATCGTCATCGGCCCGAACACCCGCTGGGTGAACGTGAACCACGGTGAGATCGTGAAGTTCGTCGCGAACGGAAAGGAATTCGCCTGGGACTTCGACGGCCTGCCGCAAGCCTTCGATCTGAAGCAAGTCGCCCCGCAGGGCGCCATCGACCACAACGTGCGCGTCTATATCGCGACCACGCTGGAAGACGGCGGCCTCGGCGACTGATCGCCGCGTACTCCGTGGAGTAGAATGAGGAGGCGCTGAAGTCTCGGCGCCTTTTTCTTTCTTTCGGCCATGCGCATCCTCATCGTCGAAGACGAGCCCAAGACGGCAGCCTACGCGAAAAAGGGGCTGACCGAGCACGGCTTCGTCGTCGATATCGCCGCGAACGGGGTGGACGGCCGGCATCTGGCCTTGTCCTCGGACTACGATCTGGTCGTTCTCGACATCATGCTCCCCGGAGCCGACGGCTGGTCGGTGCTGCGCGAAATCCGCGACAAGAAGCAGACCCCGGTCCTGTTTCTGACGGCGCGCGACGATGTCGCCGACAGGGTCAAAGGCTTGGAGCTCGGCGCGGACGACTATCTGGTCAAGCCCTTCGCGTTCTCGGAGCTCCTCGCGCGCGTGCGCTCGGTGTTGCGCCGCGGGCCGAAGCAGGCCGGCGAGACCGTGAAGATCGGCGATCTCGAGATCGAGCCGCGCAGGCGCAGGGTTTCCAGGGGCGACAAGAAGATCGATCTCACGGCGAAGGAATACGCGCTGCTCGACTATCTCGTGCGCAATGCCGGCGAGGTGCTCTCCCGGACGCTCATCGCCGAGCATGTCTGGGACATGAACTTCGACAGCGACACCAACGTCGTCGACGTCGCGATGCGGCGCCTGCGCGCCAAGGTCGACGATCCGTTCGAGGTGAAGCTCATCCGCACCATCCGCGGCGTGGGCTACCTGCTCGAGGAGCCCGCGGCATGACGGGCCGCCTCGAGGGGCTGCTTCAGAGACTGAGCGGGAGGCGCAAGTCGCTCACCTGGCAGATCAGCTTCCTGTTCGCGCTCATCTCGTTCCTGGTCATCGGGGCGATGGGATTCAGCATCGACCGCATGCTCGCGAGCGAGCTGCTC
The DNA here is from genome assembly GCA_005883665.1 of Betaproteobacteria bacterium. Taxonomy (GTDB): domain Bacteria; phylum Pseudomonadota; class Gammaproteobacteria; order Burkholderiales; family SG8-39; genus VBDM01. Next base: position 704 of record VBDE01000226.1, on the reverse strand, counting down.
GAGGCGAACGACGTGCTGCTGCTCGGCAACATGAGCCTGCTGCGCAACCGGCTGGCGCGTCTCGGGCCTTCGGAGACGGTCCTCACCAGTCCCCGGTTCGTCGAGGAGGCCGCAATGGGATACCGGAAGCTCGCCGTTGCGGTGCTCGACGAGGACCGCCGCATTCTCAGGGCTTCGAGCGAGTTCAATATCCCGGTTTCGGCGCTGCCCGAGAAGGCGATCCCCATCGAGGCGATTCCGGACCGCGTGGACACCGCGTCGGAACGCGAGCTGCGCGCGCGCTTCGGGGGCTTAAGCCGTCAGTGGACCGCGCCCGACGGGCGCTGGTACCAGGTGCTGCTCGCGCGCCTGCCGCTCGCTTCCGGGGCGAACGATCAGCCGTCCCCCGTGCTGATCGCGCTCTCGTACGACCGCTCGCTGCCGCGGGAATTGCTCGCGCGCTACCGCAAGGGACTGCTCGAGACCCTGGTCGCGAGCGTGCTGTTTGCGGCCGCGCTCGGGATCTGGGCCGTGCGCATGGTGCTGAAGCGCGCGCGGCGCATCGCGACGACCGCCGGCCGCATCAGCGCGCACGCCCTGAACGAGCGGCTCTCGCTCGATGATACGCCGGAGGAGTTCCTCGAATCGACGCTCGCGTTCAACCACATGCTCGACCGCCTCCAGGATTCATTCAAGCGCCTCTCGGAATTCTCCTCCGACCTCGC
>VBDE01000183.1 GCA_005883665.1 Betaproteobacteria bacterium | reverse complement strand
TCCCAAGCCCGAAGCGGCCCGCGTCATCCTCGCATCGTTCGACGACGTGGAGAAGGCGGGCAACGCAGTGGCCGACGTCGTCGCGGCGGGAGTCGTGCCCTCGGGCCTGGAGATGATGGACCGGCCGGCCGCGCGCGCGGTGGAGGAGTTCGTGCACGCCGGCTACGATCTGGAGGCCGCGGCGCTTCTGCTTTGCGAGACCGACGGCACGCCCGAGGAAGTCGAGGAGGTCATCGCCGGCATGACGGAGGTGCTGCGGCGCGCCGGCGCGACCGCGATCCGCGCATCGAACTCCGAGGCGGAGCGCCAGAAGTTCTGGGCCGGGCGCAAGGCGGCATTCCCCGCGGTGGGCCGCATCTCGCCCGACTACTACTGCATGGACGGCACCATTCCGCGAAAGAAATTGGGCGAGATCCTGAAATTCATCGCGGCGATGGAGAAGAAGTACGGCCTGCGCTGTCCCAACGTGTTCCACGCCGGCGACGGCAACCTGCACCCGCTGATTCTTTTCGATGCGAACGATCCCGACCAGCTCGATCGCACCGAGCGCTTCGCGGGCGAAGTGCTGGAGAAGTGCGTCGAGGTCGGCGGCACCATCACCGGCGAGCACGGCGTGGGCGTAGAGAAGATCAACCAGATGTGCGTGCAGTTCGCCGCGGCCGAGATCGAGCGCTTCCAGGGCGTGAAGCGCGCTTTCGATTCAGAGGGTCTCCTCAATCCCGGCAAGAACATCCCGACCCTGCACCGCTGCGCGGAGTTCGGCCGCATGCGGGTGCGAGGGGGGCAGCTGCCGCATCCTGAACTGCCGAGATTCTAGACGTGCGTTGCAGCGGGAGGGCGCGGGTCGGGTCGTCGTTATTCCCCGCGTTGCTGTTGGGCGCCGGTCTGGGTCACGGGCCCGAAGCGCTCGCGATCGTGGACGAGATCCAGGTCTACACAGACGATCTCGACAAGCGCGGCGAGCGGGGCCTCGAGCTGCACGTCAACGCCACGCCGCGCGGCCGCAAAACGCCCAACTACGACGGCGATCTGCCGCCGCATCACGGCGTGCGCGTCACGCCCGAGTTTTCCTGGGGGCTCGGCAACGATTTCGACGCGGGCCTGTATTTTCCGAGCGCGACCGATTCCCACGGACATTTCTACCTCGCCGGGATCAAGCCGCGGCTGAAGTGGCTGCCCGTGCACGGGAGCGAAGAGGAGGGCGGCTGGTATTTCGGCGCGAACCTCGAGCTCGACCGGCTCACCAAGAAGTTTTCCGACTCGCCCTGGAGCACGGAACTGCGAATCATTGGCGGCTACCGCGCGAAGGACTGGCTGATCGGCATGAACCCGATCCTCGACTGGGGGCTCTCCAGGGGCTATCGCGGCAGCCCGGAGGTCATCCTCGCCTGGAAGGCCGTACACGGCGTCGGGCGGGGCCTGTCGCTCGGTGCGGAGTACTACAACGGGATCGGAACGCTCGCGGACCGCTTGCCGCGAGCGGAGCAGGAGCGCACGCTGTACTTCATCGTGGAATACGAGGCAAAGTCGTGGTCGATCAATTTTGGGATCGGCCACGGCCTCACGCCGGCGACGGACGACTGGACTGCCAAGGCGATACTCGGGTTGTCTTTCGACTGATCATGGAATCGGTTGTGAGGGACTGGTCACAGAGGATTCGCGCCTCAGCGGCGTCGAAGAATCCGTTCAGATTGCGCGGCGGCGGCAGCAAGGACTTCTACGGCCAGGCGCTCGAAGGGGAAGTGTTCGACACCCGCGCTTACGCGGGCATCGTCGCCTACGAGCCCTCGGAGCTGGTGATCACCGTGCGCTGCGGCGCGAAGCTCGACGAAATCGAAACTGCGATGAGCGAGCACCGCCAGATGCTCGCTTTCGAGCCGCCGCATTTCGCTCAGTTTGGCTCAGGTGCGACGCTCGGCGGCGTGATCGCTGCCGGGCTTTCGGGGCCGCGCCGCCAGGCGGCGGGCGCGCTGCGCGATTTCGTGCTCGGCGTGAAAATCATGGACGGGCGCGGCGAGGTGCTCGCCTTCGGCGGGCAGGTCATGAAAAACGTCGCCGGCTACGACGTCTCGCGCCTGATGGCGGGGTCGCTCGGCACGCTCGGAATCATCCTGGAGGTGTCCCTCAAGGCCCTGCCTCGCCCCGCGGCCGAGGCGACGCTCAGGCTCGAGCTGCCCGAGGACAAGGCGATCGAGCGACTCAACCGCTGGGGCGGCAAGCCCCTGCCGATCAGCGCGAGCGCTTGGACCGGAGGCGAGTTGGGAGTGCGCCTCTCGGGCGCGGCTGCCGCGGTCGCCGCCGCGCGGGAAAAAATCGGCGGCGAGCTCGTCGAGCCTGCGCAGGGCGAGCGCTTCTGGACGGGCATCCGCGAACAGACCGATCCCTTTTTCAGGAACGGCGCACCGCTCTGGCGCATCTCGGTTCCGTCGGCCACGCCGCCCCTCAAGCTTCCCGGGGAGCCGCTCATCGAGTGGGGCGGGGCGCTGCGCTGGCTTTGCTCGCGCGCGGACGTGCGCACCGTCCGTGATGCGGCGAAGCGCGCTGGGGGCCACGCCACGCTGTTTCGCGGCGGCGACAAGTCGGTCGGCGTTTTTCAGCCGCTCGCCCCGGCCCTCATGAAGATCCACAAGGAGCTCAAGCGCGAGTTCGATCCGCAGGGGATTTTCAACCGCGGCCGCATGTATCCCGAGCTATGACGGAGTCGCTGATGCAGACCGCTCTGGCCGATTTCATCCGCGACACGCCCGAAGGGCGCGAAGCCGACGCCATCCTGCGCAAGTGCGTGCACTGCGGCTTCTGCACCGCGACCTGTCCGACCTATCTGCTCCTCGGCGACGAGAACGATGGCCCGCGCGGCCGCATCTACCTCATGAAGCAGGCGCTCGAGGGGCAGGAGATCACCGACAAGACTCGCCTGCACCTCGACCGCTGTCTCACCTGCCGCGCCTGCGAGACGACCTGCCCGTCGGGCGTGCAGTACGGGCGCCTGCTCGATATCGGACGCAAGCTGGTCGAGGAAAAAACGGCGCGGCCCGCGTGGGAACGCGTCAAGCGCGGTGCGCTCGCGGCAGTCCTGCCGCGTCCCTCCCTGTTCGCGCCCCTCCTTGCCCTCGGC
>VBDE01000182.1 GCA_005883665.1 Betaproteobacteria bacterium | reverse complement strand
CCGGACAGCACGCGAAAACCTTGCGGATATCCGGGGACATCCTGGAACAGCACTGCCGGTGGATTGGGACGCTCGTTCACCGCCTCGGCGAGCGTGCCCATTTCAAGATTCCAGTGAGCGCCGGGAACTCTCAGAAGCTCGCCCGCGCCCTCGATGCGGGAAAGAAATTCCCGCAAGTCTCGATGCGGGTGGTCGTAGTCGTTCCAGATCTTGACGGGAGCGGGATCGTTCATGGGCTTTGGACGATCATTGTAGAACGCGCAAGGCTATCCCGGCAGGTCTTCCCGGCCCAGGAGAAACACGCAATCGTAGCCGGCGCTTGTCTCCGGCCAGATGAACGGAAGGCGCGGAAACGCCCGCTCCAGCCTGCTGCGATTGTGGCCGATCTCCACCACGAGCAGCCCTCGCGGCCGCAGAAAATCCCTTGCCTCAAGCAAGATCCTGCGTGTGAAGTCCAAACCGTCCCGCCCGCCGTCGAGCGCGAGCCGAGGCTCGTGACGATATTCAGGCGGCAGCCCGCGCATCGCCGTTGCCGCCACATAGGGCGGATTGGCGACGATGAGGTCGTATCGCGCCGGTTTCAGCCCGGCGAACAAGTTTCCCCGCGAGAGTCTTACGCGCCGGCCGAGGCGGTAGGCGCGCAGGTTCCGGTGCGCGACGGCGAGCGCCGATCGCGAAACATCGGTTGCGTCTATCGTGGCGTGCGGAAAGGCCCATGCGAGCAATACGGCCAGGCAGCCCGAGCCGGTGCACAGGTCGAGCGCCCGGCGCACTTCCCGCGAGCGCGGGAGCCAGGGTGAGAGCCGATCTCGGAGGAGCTCGGCGATGAAAGAGCGCGGCACGATGACGCGCCCGTCAACGTAGAACCGATGGTCTCCCAGCCAGGCTTCCTTCAGGAGATAGGCGAGCGGACGGCGCGTGCGGGCGCGCTCCTCGATCAGCCGCGCGGCGCTGCGGCGTTCCCGCGCGGTCAGCTCATACGCAAGCGCTTGCGCGAGGCCGTCGTGGGGCAAGCGCAGCACGCTCGTGAGCAGCCATGCCGCTTCGTCCCTAGCGCTGTGCGTTCCGTGGCCGAACCGCAGGCGGGCCGCCCGGAAGCGCCGTTCCGCGTAGGTCAGCCAGTCGCGCAGCGCCGCCGAAGGCGCTGCACGGGTGCGCGTGGAAGACAGGGAACGCGTCAGGATGCGAGAAGCCGCCCGAGGAGGCCCTGGTAGATTTCGCGCAGCGATTCGATCGCGCCCAGATCCACGTGCTCATCGAGCTTGTGGATCGAGGCGTTCACCGGCCCGAACTCGACCACCTCCGGACAGAGTTCGGCGACGAAGCGGCCGTCGGACGTGCCGCCCGTCGTGCTGACCTCCGGGGTGGCGCCGGTGACGTCCCGGATCGCAGCGCTCAAGGTCTCGACCAGTTTCCCCCGGGGAGTGAGATAGGGCGTCCCGGAAAGCGACCAATCGAGCTCGTAATCGAGGCCATAGCGATCGAGTATCGAACCGACGCGCGCTTTCAGTCCTTCAGGCGAGCTCGCCGTGGAAAAGCGGAAATTGAACAGGATTTCCACCTCGCCTGGAATGACGTTGGTCGCCCCGGTTCCGCCGTGAATGTTCGAGATCTGCCAGGTCGTGGGTGGGAAGTATTCGTTGCCCCGGTCCCATTCGGTTGCGGCGAGCTCGGCCAGGGCGGGCATCGCCAGATGGACGGGATTCTTCGCAAGATGCGGATAAGCCACGTGCCCCTGCACGCCTCTCACCCTCAATGTTCCGGAGAGCGAGCCGCGCCGGCCGTTCTTGATCGTGTCGCCCAACCTGGACACGCATGTCGGCTCGCCGACCAGGCAATAGTCGATGCGTTCGCCCCGGCTCTTCAGGAGTTCGATCACTTTCGAAGTGCCGTCCACGGCGGGACCTTCCTCGTCGGAAGTGATGAGCAGGGCGATCGATCCCCGAGGCGAGGCATGCCTGGCGAGGAAACCCTCGACTGCCACGACGAAAGCGGCAATCGAGGTTTTCATGTCCGCCGCTCCGCGCCCGAAGAGCTTCCCATCGCGCTCGGTGGGCACAAAGGGGTCGCTGTGCCATTTTTCGACCGGACCCGTAGGCACGACGTCGGTGTGGCCGACGAAACAGAGAAGGGGACGGGCCCCGCCGCGCCGAGCCCACAGATTGGACACCTCGCCGCCCCGGACCGGTTCGATCGCGAATCCGAGCCGCGCAAGACGTTCAGCCAGCAATTCCTGGCAGCCGCCGTCTTCAGGAGTGACCGAGCGCCGCGAGATCAGCTCGCGGGCGAGCCGGAGCGTCGCTGCCGGTTCACCGGCCGGCATGGTGATCTTCGGTGGAACCGGCCCAGCAAAGGGAAATCGAGTGGGTCCCGACGACCGGCATCAATGCTATGCGCGCTCCGTCTCGCTGGTGTCGAGCTTGAACTCGCTGAACGGAGCACTGCCGGTGAGCGCCGCGGGTTTTGCCTCGGGCCTTCGGTCCTTGCCCGCCGCAAAATCGGCGCCGGCCGCGGTGTTGTTGATGAGCCAGAGCAAATTGTTCGCGGAGTCCGCGTTGGAAAGCGCCTCGTCCTGGGTGATGAGACCGTCCCGGATCATCTTGAACAGCGATTGCTCGAAGGTCTGCGAGCCGGGGGTCAGCGCCTTCTCCATCGCCTCCTTCATTTCGCTGATCTCGCCTTTTTCGATCAGCTCGGCCATGTAACGGCTGTTCAGCATGATTTCGACCGCCGCGGATTGAGTGCCCCTCACGTTCTTGACGAGGCGCTGCGATATCACGCACTTGAGCGTCGAGGAGAGATCCTGCAGCAGGGCGGGCCGGGTCTCCAGCGGGTAGAAGCTGATGATTCGGTTCATCGCGTGGTAGCTGTTGTTGGCGTGCAGCGTGGCGAGACAGAGGTGTCCGGACTGGGCGTACTGGATCGCCGCGGTCATGTTCTCCCTGTCGCGCACCTCGCCGATGAGGATGCAGTCTGGCGCCTGGCGCAGGGCATTCTTCAGTCCCACCCTCATATCCAGGGTGTCGGTTCCGACCTCGCGCTGGTTCACGATCGACTTCTTGTTCTGGAAAATGAACTCCACCGGGTCTTCGAGCGTGAAAATGTGCCCCGTCTTCTGTCCGTTGCGGAAGTCGAGCATGGCCGCAAGCGTCGTCGATTTTCCCGATCCGGTCGCGCCCACCATCAGGATCAGTCCTCGCTTCTCAAGGATGATGTCCTTGAGCACCGGGGGCAGGCCGAGCGTGTCAAGGGGCGGGATCGTAGCGGGAATGTAGCGCACCACCACGGCGGGCGAGCCTTTTTGGCGAAAGGCGCTGATCCGAAAGGTGCCCACGGCTTGCAGAGTGTATGCAGTGTTCAGTTCGAGCGTGCCCTCGTACTCCTTCTTCTGCTTGTCGTCGATCACTTCATGGAGGAGGCTGCGGACGGTGTTGGAATTCATTATTTGCTGGTTGATGGGCATGGCCACGCCGTTGATCTTGATGTTGATCGGGGCGCCGACCGACAGGAAAATGTCGGAGGCGTTCTTCTCAGCCATCAGCTGGAACAATCGCTTCATCGCGGACATGGGATCTCCTCGAGGCGCACCGGTCGCTACTCGCCGCGCAACAGCTCGTTGATGCCGGTCTTTGCGCGGGTCCTGGCGTCGACCTGTTTCACGATCACCGCACAGTATAGGCCGTATTTGCCGTCC
>VBDE01000080.1 GCA_005883665.1 Betaproteobacteria bacterium | reverse complement strand
TATGAGATTGCTTGGAGCGTCACCGGGCGCGTCGGTTTGCCGGTGGCAGCCCGCGACTGCGAGCACCGACGCAATGGCGATGACCCGGAACATCAGATGACTCAGCTGGAGTTCCTTCACGGTTGAACGATTGCTGCAGAACAGTAGTTGATCACGTTTCCTAGAGTGTAATGCTAATATGCCGCTTTCGCTGCAGCGCAGATCGAAAAATGTTCAATCCCGGCAAGACCCTGCACGAAGTCGATCCCGAATTATGGGCGGCGGTCCAGCAGGAAAACCAGCGCCAGGAAGACCACGTCGAGCTGATCGCCTCGGAGAACTACGCGAGCCCCGCGGTGCTCGCTGCTCAAGGGTCGCAGCTCACCAACAAGTACGCCGAGGGCTATCCCGGCAAGCGCTACTACGGCGGCTGCGAATTCGTCGATATCGCAGAGCAGCTTGCAATCCTCCGCGCCAGGCAGCTGTTCGGCTGCGACTACGCCAACGTGCAGCCGCACTCGGGCTCGCAGGCGAACCAGGCCGTCTATATGGCGGCGCTGAAACCGGGCGACGCGATCCTCGGCATGTCGCTTGCCCACGGCGGACACCTCACCCACGGCGCGGCGGTGAGCGCGAGCGGCAAGCTTTACCGCGCTCTCGCTTACGGCCTGAACGCCGAAGAGACGATCGACTACGACAGCGTGCAGCGCCTCGGGCGCGAGCACAAACCGCGCATGATCGTCGCGGGCGCCTCGGCCTATTCCCGCGTGATCGACTGGCGGCGACTGCGGGAAATCGCCGACGAGGCTCGCGCTTACTTGATGGCGGACATCGCACACTACGCCGGGCTGATCGCTACCGGGCTCTACCCGAGCCCGATCGGGATCGCAGACTTCGTCACCAGTACGACTCACAAGACCTTGCGCGGCCCGCGCGGGGGGCTGATCCTCGCCGGCGCCGAGCACGAGAAAATCCTCAACGCGGCGATCTTCCCCTGCCTGCAGGGCGGGCCGCTGATGCATGTCATCGCCGCCAAGGCGGTAGCGTTCAAGGAAGCCCTCGCGCCCGAGTTTCGCGCCTACCAGAAACAGGTGATTACCAACGCAAAGACCCTGGCGAAAACCCTGCAGGCGCGCGGCGTGCGCATCGTCTCGGGCGGCACGGACTGCCATATGTTGCTGCTCGACCTGCGCGCGAAAAACGTCACCGGCCGCGAAGCCGAGGACGCGCTCGGCCGGGCGCACATCACGGTCAACAAGAACGCGATACCGAACGATCCGCAAAAACCTTTCGTGGCGAGCGGCATCCGCATCGGGTCGCCGGCCATGACCACGCGCGGCTTTCGGGAATCCGAAGCCGCGCATCTCGGCGAGCTCATCGCAGACGTTCTCGACGCTCCGCAGGACGAGAAAGTCATCAAGCGCGTGATGGTAGAAGTGTCCGAACTATGCCGCCGCTTCCCGGTATACCGCGCGGCGGAGGCGGGCGGCGGGCAGCGCGTCGCCGCGGCCTAGCGCCGGAGAAGCGCGGTGAGATGCCCGTACTGCAAGGCCGAGGACACGGCGGTCATCGACTCGCGTGAGTCCGAGGACGGCGACAGCGTGCGCCGCCGGCGCCAGTGCGAGGCGTGCGGGAAGCGCTTCACGACCTACGAGCGCGTCGAGCTCTCGATGCCCATGGTGGTGAAGTCGAGCGGTAATCGCGTTCCCTACGATCGCGAGAAGGTCCGCACCGGCTTCATGCGCGCGCTGCACAAGCGGCCGGTACCCACCGAGTACGTCGACCAGTCGATCAACCGGATCGAGCAGCGCGTCCTCGCTTTCGGTGAGCGCGAAGTGGCCAGCCGCGTGATCGGAGAGATGGTGATGCGCGAGCTGAAGAAGATGGACGACGTCGCCTACATCCGCTTCGCTTCGGTGTACGAGGATTTTCAGCGCGTGGACGACTTCCGCGAAGCGATACTCGAGGTGAAGAAGCCAGGCACTAAGCGCGCGCGCCGCATCGAGAAATAATGCTCACGGCCGCCAACCATGGATTCATGGGGCAGGCGCTCGAACTTGCCGGGCGCGGCCTCTACACTACGACACCCAATCCGCGCGTCGGTTGTGTCATCGTCAGGGAGGGGGCGGTGGTCGGCACAGGCTGGCATGAAAAGACCGGCATGCCGCACGCGGAGGTGCTGGCACTGAAAGCAGCCGGGGCGCGGGCACGCGGCGCAACACTGTACGTGAACCTGGAACCGTGCAGCCATCACGGGCGCACTCCGCCCTGCGTGGACGCGATCCGCGATGCCGGCGTCGAGCGCGTGGTGGCAGCGATGCAGGATCCGAATCCGCAGGTCGCCGGTGCGGGCTTTGCGAGGCTGCGCGCAGCGGGGATTGCGGTCGAACACGGATTGATGGAGGACGAGGCGCGCGAGCTCAACATCGGGTTTGTCGCCCGCATGACGCGCGGCCGGCCTTGGATGCGGGTGAAAATCGCGGCGAGCCTCGACGGGCGTACCGCGCTCGCGAACGGCAGGAGCCAGTGGATCACTGGAGAACCGGCGCGGCGGGACGGGCATCGCTGGCGGGCGCGTGCCTGCGCGGTTCTCACCGGCTTCGGCACGGTGAGGGACGACGACCCGCAGCTCAACGTGCGCGGCGTCGATACGCCCAGGCAGCCACTCAAGATCGTCGTCGATTCGAAATTCGAGACATCCCCTTCCGCGCGCGTCCTGCAGGGGGGGAAGACGCTCGTCGTCGGCGCGGTGAGCGATGCGAAGAAGATCGCTTCGCTGAAAGAGGCGGGGGCCGAGGTCGTGATCATCCCGAACGACGGCGGGAAGGTCGAGCTGTTCAAGCTGATGGAAGAGCTCGCGCGGCGGGAACTCAACGAGATCCACGTCGAGGCGGGCACGAAGCTGAACGGATCGCTTCTCCAGGCGGGTGTGGTGGACGAGCTGCTGGTCTACCTTGCTCCCAGCCTGATCGGCGATTCGGGCCGGGGCATGTTCCATCTGCCGGCGCTGACCGAGCTTTCGCGCAGCAAGGCACTGAAAATCCGCGAGGTCGAGCGCGTGGGCGAAGACCTTCGTATCTTGGCGAGGCTTTGAAGCGGCCGTGGACGGATTGTAGCTAGGAGGCTGTCGGAGGCGCCGAGCCGCACAGCCTCCGGGACCTTCATCAGCCGCGCTTCGATGTGGGCGACGCCCGCGATGGGGATGGGAGCGGTCTTCGTCTTTGTCATTCTGCCTCCGGACGTCGAGGTAACCTGGGTTTGCCGCGGCGACTCGCCGGACAAAGCCAAGTAGAATTCTTTTCCATGTTTACCGGAATCATAGCCGCCGTCGGCAAAATCAGCCGGGTCGAGTCCGCAAAGGGCGGTCTTCGACTCGCCATCGACGCGGGCGCGTTGGGCTTGAGCGACGTTGCGGTCGGCGACAGCATCGCGGTCAACGGCGTGTGCCTCACCGTGGTGAACCGCGGGAAAAAAGGCTTCGGCGTCGATGTTTCCCGCGAGACTCTGCGCTGCACCGCCGGGCTGGACAGACCGGGAGAGGTCAACCTGGAGAAGGCGCTGCGGCTTTCCGACCGGCTCGACGGCCACTTCGTTCTCGGTCACGTCGACGGAGTCGGGAAGGTGACACGCTTCGAGCCGGCGGGCAAGAGCCGTTTGCTCAGCGTGCGCGCGCCGTCGGGACTCGCGCGCTACATCGCACGCAAAGGCTCGGTCACGGTGCACGGAGTGAGCCTCACGGTTAACGCGGCGCGAGGCGCCGAGTTCGAGGTCAACCTGATCCCGCGTACCCTCGCCGTGACCACGTTGAGGTATCTGGAGGTCGGCGACGGCGTCAATCTGGAAGTGGACCCGCTCGCGCGCTACGCGGAACGCCTGCTCGGGAAAAAGTGAGCTGCAGAGAGCAATCGCTTCCTGGACTCCCGCTTCCGCGGGAGTGACGACCTGGTAATGGCTTTCTCTCCAGCCGAGATCGAGCAGCGCCGCGCGCTTGCGCCGCGCCCCGAGTTTCCGCCCGAGCTGCCGATCTGCGCGAGGCGCGAGGAGATCGCAAAAGCCATCTCCTCGCATCAAGTCGTCATCGTGTGCGGCGAAACCGGCTCGGGCAAGACCACGCAGCTGCCGAAGATCTGCCTCGGGCTGGGTCGCGGGATTGAAGGGCTCATCGGGCATACCCAGCCGCGCAGGATCGCCGCGCGCGCGACCGCTGCCCGCGTCGCCCACGAGCTGAAGGCCGAGCTCGGGGGCGCGGTCGGCTACAAGATCCGCTTCACCGATCGAGTCGGTCCGCGCTCCTACATCAAGATCATGACCGACGGCATCCTGCTTGCCGAGACTCAAGGCGACCGCGAGCTGCGCCAGTACGACACGCTGATCATCGATGAGGCGCACGAGAGGAGCCTCAACATCGACTTCCTGCTCGGATACGTGAAGCAGCTTCTGCCGCGGCGGACGGATCTCAAGCTCGTGATCACTTCGGCGACCATCGATGCCGAGCGGTTCTCGAAGCACTTCGACGGCGCTCCCGTCATCGAGGTATCCGGGCGGCTCTACCCGGTGGAGGTCCGTTACCACCCGGTCGAGTCGGAAGACGAAGACTACGATCTCAACGAGGCGATCAGGGACGCTGCGGACGAGCTCGCGCGCCAAGGTGAGGGCGACGTCCTCGTGTTTCTGCCGGGCGAGCGCGAGATCCGCGAGGCCGCAGAGACGTTGCGCAAGCACCACCCTCCCCACACCGAGATCCTGCCCCTGTTCGCGCGGCTCTCGGCCGAGGAGCAGGAACGCGTATTCAAGCCGCACGGCGGCCGGCGCATCGTGCTCGCGACCAATGTCGCCGAGACCTCGCTTACCGTGCCCGGAATCCGCTACGTGGTCGACACCGGACTCGCGCGCGTCAAGCGCTACAGTTATCGCAACAAGGTCGAGCAGCTGCGCGTGGAGAACATTTCCCAGGCCTCCGCGAAGCAACGTGCCGGCCGCTGCGGCCGGGTCGCGAGCGGGGTCTGCGTCCGCCTCTACGCCGAGGAGGAATACAACTCGCGCCCGGCGTTCACCGATCCGGAAGTGCTGCGCTCGTCGCTCGCCAGCGTCATCCTGCGAATGAAATCGCTGGGTCTAGGCACGGTCGAGGAATTTCCGTTCATCGATTCTCCGGCGTCCAAGGCGATCCAGGACGGCTATGCGCAGCTCGCCGAGCTGGGCGCCGTGGACGAAGCCAACGAGCTTACCGAAATCGGAAGGCAGCTCGCTAAGCTGCCGGTGGACCCGCGCGTCGGCCGCATGGTGCTTGCGGCGAAATCGGAGAACGCGCTCCGCGAGGTCCTCGTCATCGCCGCCGCGCTCTCGGTGCAGGACCCTCGCCAGAGGCCGAGCGAACGGGCCTCGGCAGCCGACGAAGCGCAGAAGCGCTTCGACGACGAGAAGTCCGATTTCCTTTCCTGGCTCAAGCTCTGGAAGTTCTTCGAGGAAGCGCTTGCCCACATGAAATCCAGCCGCAAGCTACACGAGGCCTGCCGCGAGCATTTTCTCTCGTTCAACCGCATGCGCGAGTGGCGCGACATTCACGGGCAGCTCAAGGAGCTGGTCGCCGAGCTCGGCTGGCGCATTTCCGAGACGCCCGCGACCTATCAGCAAGTGCATAGAGCGCTGCTCGCGGGCCTCCTCGGCAACGTCGGCATGAAGACCGAGGAAGGGAATTATCTTGGCGCCCGCGGCATCCGCTTCTGGATTCATCCCGGCTCGGGAGTGCGAAGGAAAGCCGGGCGCTGGGTCATCGCGGCGGAGCTGACCGAAACCACGCGCCTGTACGCGCGCTGCGTCGCCACCATAGAGCCCGAGTGGCTCGAGTCGGTCGGCGCGCATCTCGTCAAGCGCCACCGCTACGAGCCGCACTGGGAGAAGCTGCCGGCGCGCGTCGCCGCATTCGAGCGCGGAACGCTCTACGGGCTGCTGCTGTATGCAAAGCGGCGCGTGCATTACGGTCCGATGGACCCGGTCGAATCGAGAAGGATATTCATTCGCCAGGCGCTGGTCGAAGGAGACTACGACACGCGCGCCCCGTTTTTTCTGCATAACCGCAGGCTCGTCCGCGAGATTGAGCAGCTCGAGCACAAGTCGCGCCGGCCGGACGTGCTGGTGGACGACGAGCTGATCTGCGCGTTCTACGAGAGCCTCGTCCCAGACGGTATCCACAACGGCGCGGATTTCGACGGCTGGCGTCGCGAAGCGGAAAGCGCGAATCCGAAGCTGTTGTTCCTCAAGCGCGAAGATCTGATGCGCCACGAGGCGGCGGGAATCACGACGGAACAGTTTCCGCACCAGCTCGAGATGGCGGGACGCAGCTTCGCGCTCGATTACCATCACGATCCGGGCTCGCCGCGCGACGGCGTGACGCTCACCGTGCCCCTTCTCGCGCTGAACCAGGTCGATGCGGCCCCGTGCGACTGGCTCGTGCCGGGGTTGCTGCATGAAAAGATCACGCGGCTCGCCAAGACGCTGCCGCAGAAGCTCCGCCACCTGCTCGGTGCGCTGCCGGAATTCGTCGATGCCTTCCTCGTGGCCAACGAACCTGCAGACGCCATGCTCGCGCAGGCTATCGCCCGCTACGCGCGACGCGAGCTCGATCTCACGATCCCGCTCGATGCCTTCCGGCAAGAAATGCTGCCCGCACATCTTTCAATGAATTTCCGCATCGTTGACGAACATGGCCGGCAGCTCGCGACGGGCCGCAACCTCGCTCAACTGCGCGCCGAGCTCGGCAAAAAGGCTGGAGAGGAGTTCGCCGAGCTCGCGCGGGCCGACGCGCCGGCAACGAAAGTCACCGGCTGGGATTTCGGCGATCTCGAGGAAGTAATGGAGATCCGGCGCGGCTCCCAGACGCTGATCGGCTATCCGGGCCTCGTGGATCACGGCGATTCCGTCAGCCTGGAGGTGTTCGACTCGGCTGACAAGGCGCGCGAAGCGCATCGCGCGGGGTTGCGGCGGCTATTCATGCTGCAGCTCAAGGATCAGGCGCGCTACATCGAGAAGAATCTGCCGGGGCTGCACGCTATGACGCTGCAGTTCGCGGCCTTCGGTGACGCGGCTGAACTCAAGGAGCAACTGCTCGTGGCCGCGTTCGACCGCGCGTGCGTGGTGGAACCCTGGCCACGGATCCGGGCGGAGTTCGAGCGCCGCCGCGACGAGGCGCGCTCGCGGGTAACGCTGCTTGCCCAGGAGATCGCCCGGCTCGCCGGGACGATCCTCGCCGAGCACGCGGCGCTGCAGAAGAAGCTGCACCAGCTCTCCAAGGCGTTTCCCGAGCCCTGCCGCGACGTTCAAGAGTACGTGTCCCGCCTTTTGTCCGGGCGGTTCATCGAACGGACTCCCTACGAGCGCCTGCGGCATTTCCCGCGCTATCTCAAGGCGGCGGGCCTGCGGCTGGACAAGCTGCGCGCGGATCCGCAGCGCGATGCGCGCCTCGCCGCGGAGTTTGCGCCGCTCGCGGCCCATTGGCAGAGAGACCAGGCGAGGCAGCTGAAGTCGGGCACCCGCGACCCGCAGCTCGAACAGTTCCACTGGCTGCTCGAGGAGCTACGCGTGCAGCTTTTCGCCCAGGAGCTGAAGACCTCCGTGCCGGTTTCGGTGAAGCGGCTGTCGAAGATGTGGCAAACTATTCAGCGCTGATTTTCAGCGCTCCGGGCGGTCCATATGAACGCGATACTCAGCGCCCTTGCGCGGGCGTTTGTCAGTTTGCTGCATCCGCAGATGCTCTGGCTCATGGTATGGCCGGTGATCGTCGCGCTTGTCCTATGGGTGACGCTCGCCGCGCTTTACTGGGGCGAGGCCGCGCAGTGGATCACCGCTCAGCTGCACCAGTGGCCAGCGTATGAATGGGCGGTGTCGGTCTGGCCCCTCAAGCTCATTGCCGCATGGTTCGGATGGATCCTCCTGCTGCTGCTGTTCGTTCCCGTGGTTCTGATCACGGCCGTGCTCATCATCAGCGTCGTTTCCATGCCGGCGATGGCCGCTCATGTCGGCGCGCGCGACTACCCGGGGCTCGTCCACCGAAAGGGAGGCACGTTCGCCGGCAGCCTCTGGAATGCCCTCGCTGCGCTCATGCTGTTTGCGTTGCTCTTTGCGGTCAGCTTGCCGCTGTGGCTGATTCCGCTGCTGTGGCCGGTGCTTCCCATCGCTCTGTTCGGCTATTTCAACCAGCGCGTGTTCCGCTACGACGCTCTCGCGGAGCACGCGACCGCCGCCGAGATCGCCGAGGTCGTCCGCCGCCATCGCGGCGAGCTGTTTCTGGTGGGTGTCGCGCTCGCGCTCATCGGTCATGTCCCCGTGCTCGGGCTCTTCATGCCGGTGTACGGCGGGCTCGCTTTCATCCATTTCGGCCTCTCGCGCCTCGGCGAGCTGCGCAGCGAGCCGATCCAGGGTACGGCGAGGCGGGTGTGAGGGTCGGCGCGATCATCATTGGCGAGGAAATCATTCGCGGCAAGCGCGAAGACAAGCATTTCGCCAAAGTGACCTCGATTCTCGGCTCGCGTGGAATGAGGCTCCACTGGTGCGAGTATCTCGGCGACACGCCGGATCTCATCACCGCGACGCTCAAGCGCACGTTCGCTTCGGGAGACCTCGTCTTCAGCTTCGGCGGCATCGGCGCGACGCCGGACGATCACACGCGCCAGTGCGCGGCGGACGCGCTCGGCCTTGAATTAGTCCTGCACCCCGATGCGGAGGCGGCGATCCGCTCGCGCACCGACATGGAAATCACGCCGCAACGGCTCAAAATGGGCGAATTTCCGCGTGGCTCGCGCATCATTCCCAATCCGTACAACCGCATCCCCGGGTTTTCCCTGGAAGACCACCATTTCGTCCCGGGATTCCCGGTGATGGCCTGGCCCATGGTCGAGTGGGTGCTCGACCAACGCTATGCGCATTTGTTTCACCGCACGCCGGAAGCCGAGGCCTCGGTCATCGTCTATGACCTTCCCGAATCGATCGTCACGCCGCTGATGATCGAACTGGAGCAGCGCTACCGCGGCCTGAAGTCCTTCAGCCTGCCCAGCATGGGCGAGGCGGGCGCGCGCCGTCACATCGAACTCGGAGTACGGGGTGCGCCGGAAGACGTGACGCCGGCCATCGAGCAGATGAAGCTTGGGGTGGCTGCGCTCGGCGGCAGGTGGGAAGAAAAGCCTTAGTACAAACAAAAAGCCCTGGCTTACGCCAGGGCTTTAGGGCGCCCACGGAAAGGAGGAGGAGGGGCCGTGGGCGCGAAGCCTGCAGCTTAGGCTGCCGCGCGCTGTTTCTTGGATTCCTTGGCGGATGAAGTCGCTGCGGCGAAATTCGCTTCGGCGATCTCGGTGGCCTGCTTTGCGACCTTGTTGAAGCTCTCGTAGGCTGTGTTGGCCGCAGCGAGCGCGGACTTCACGGCGGCGACAGCGACGTCGGAGCCGGCTGGCGCGTTCTTCGACACCTTGTCGAGAAGACCGACCAGGTTCTTGTTAAACTCGACGGCTTGCGCTTCGAGGAACTTGGCCAATTCGCCGTTCGTTTGGGCGGCAACTTCGTATACGCTGCGCGAGTAGGCCATGGCTTTTTCCATCGTCGGCTGGGTTGCCGCGGCGTTCAGGTTGAGGTATTCCTGGGGGTCTTTGGCGTTGAGCAACGCCTTGGCGTGACCGACGCCTTCCTCGAATGCGGCCTTGGTTGCATTGAAATACAGCGCGGACAGGCGCTCGAAAGCGGAGAACTGCGTGTGCGCGAGACCCAGGATGGCCTCGATACCGGCCTTGTTCGTGCTGGCGATTTGTTCGGGCGTGAAGTTCATGATCATCTCCTTAGAAGGTTGGAATGTTTGCCGTTAAGTTAGTGCTTTTGTCCTGTGGTGCCTTAGTGCTACTCAGGGTATTTGTTGCATCGCAACAAATAGGATTCTACAAGGAAAACAATCGATGTCAAGAATAATTTGTGCGATGCAATAGACCTCTAGGGCCGAGAACATAAAAAATCCATATAAATAAAGCATTACAACGGAATCGTCGCCTTAGAAGTCAGTGGACACCTACCTCCAACTCTTTGTTTTTAAATGACCCACGCCTTTTCCGGAGGGCCGGAAAATAAGCGAATCGTGAGCCCGCGCACCTACGTACCGCCCCCAGCGATATTTGCCCTGGTTGTCCTTCTTGCGCTCGGCTGGGGGTTCAATTGGCCGGTCATGAAGGTCGTGATGGCTGAAATGCCGCCTCTGCACTTCCGCGTGCTGTGTCTTGCGGCCGGGGCGGCGGGCCTCTTCGCAATTGCGCGGGCCAATCGGTTGCCGATCCGCGTTCCTCCGGGAGGCTGGCCGAGGCTGATCGCGATTACGCTTTTCAACGTGGCTGCTTGGAATGTTCTCGCAGTCTACGGCCTTACGTTCATGGAATCGGGGCGCGCCGCGATCCTCGCGTATACGTTTCCGGTGTGGGGCGTGCTGCTCGGCGTGTGGGTCCTGCGCGAGCCGGTGACCGGAAGCCGGCTCGCGGGCGTGGTTCTGGGCGTCCTCGGGATGCTGGTGCTCCTCGGTGACGAAATCCATGCCGTCGGGCGCTCGACGGCCGGGGCCCTGCTGCTCATCGCTTCGGCGATCAGCTGGGCGGTCAGCACCGCCATCATGAAGCGCTGGCCGGTCGATCTGCCGACTACTTCCTTTACCGGCTGGCAGATGCTGCTCGCTCTCGCGCCGATTCTCTCGGGCGCCGTGTTGTTCGAGGAAGGGAGTTTTTCGCCGCTCGCGCTCTCGACTTGGCCCTTCTGGGGGCTTGTCTACAATGCGCTCGTCAGCTCGATCTTCTGCAACTGGGCCTGGATCAAGATCGCGACCCACGCGCCGATCAGCGTTTCCTCGCTCTCCACTTTGATGATCCCGATCGTGGGTGTGTTCAGCGGAATGCTGTTGTTGGGCGAACGTCCGCAGTGGAGCGATTTGGCCGCGCTCGTCTTGGTCGTCGCGGCGCTGGCAGCCGTGCTTCTGCCAGGGCGCCAGGCAGCGTAGTCTGGCTCGTTCAGCCCGCTTCGCCCGCCCGGATGCTGCGTCGAGTCGGGATTCTTTCGGTACGCCAGTTCGCCAGCGCCCAGTTCCAGATCTCGGCAATTCTTCCTGCCGCGAGCTCCGCCGGCGGTTCCTGGCCAAGAAAGCGCAAGGCCTGCCAAAGCTGAACCGGGGCCTCCGTGACGGTCAAAGGGGCGGCGCGCGTCTGCTTGCTGAGCTTTTCGCCGGCTTGGTTCACCGCGACCGGAAGATGCATGTATCGCGGAGTCGGCTGACCCAACAAGCGCTGCAACAATATCTGCCGCGCCGTAGAGGCGAGCAAATCGGCGCCGCGCACTACATCGGTGATGCTCTGGTCGAAATCATCGACCACCACTGCGAGCTGGTAGGCAAAAAGGCCGTCCGCGCGCCGCACGACGAAGTCGCCGACCTCTCGAGCCAGGTTCTGCTCGATCCTGCCTTGAAGGAGGTCCTCAAACGCGATCACTGTGTTGTCGACGCGCACGCGCATCGCTCGAGCCGGGCGTCCAGGCGAAAGCCCCTTGCGGCAGGTGCCGGGGTAGATGGACTCGCTCGCCGCGGATACGGTCGAATCGGAGATTTCCCGCCGCGTGCAAGCGCAGGGGAACACCGCATGCTCATGCTCGAGGCGTTTCAGCGCCGCTCCGTAGGCTGCGTCGCGACGGCTCTGGAACACGACTTTCCCGTCCCACTCGAACCCATACGCCTCGAGCATCCTGAGAATCGCCTCGGAAGCCCCCCGAGCCTCACGCGGCCGGTCGAGATCCTCCATGCGCACCAGCCATCTGCCTCTGTTCCAGCGCGCTTCGAGGTAGCTGCCGACCGCGGCGACGAGCGAGCCAAAGTGCAGCGGACCCGTCGGGGAGGGGGCAAAACGCCCACGATAGGGTCTGGTCGAGTCATGCATAATCTGGGACGAAAATCATATCAGCGTTTCCCGGCCAGCCGAAATTTCATGACCGATCCCCATCGCATCGTTATCGTCGGCGGCGGCGCCGGTGGGCTTGAGCTCGCGACCCGGGCGGGGGATCGCTTCGGACGCAGAGGACACGCGACCCTGACCCTTGTGGATAAGAACGAAACCCATCTGTGGAAGCCCCTCTTGCACGAGGTGGCCGCCGGAAGCATGGATATTCACGCTCACCAGCTCGACTACCTTGCGCAGGCGCGCTGGCACGACTTCACTTTCTGCTGCGGCGCGTTGGAGAGCGTCGACCGAAAGCGCCGCGAGATCGTGGTGGCCCCAACCGTGGATGAACGCGGCGTCGAAGTCATCCCGCGCCGCACGCTGAGCTACGACACCCTAGTGATCGCAATCGGCAGCGTCGCGAACACTTTCGGCGTCCCCGGAGTCGAAGAGCACGCCTACGCGCTGGAGTCTGCTGCAGAAGCCGACCGCTTCCACCGGCGCCTGATCAACGCCTGCATTCAGGCCAACTATCGGCCCGTCCACACGCCGGCCCAGTTGCGGGTGGTGATCGTGGGCGCGGGGGCGACCGGCGTCGAGCTCGCTGCCGAGCTGCGCAACACCACACGCGTCCTCGCCGGATACGGCCTCCAAAACATCGACCCGGAACGGTTCCTCCATATTACCCTCCTCAACGCCGACCCTCGAATCCTGCCGATGCTCCCCGAGCGCATTGCCAAGGCCGTGACCGTAGCGCTCGAAGACCTGGGTGTCTGTGTCGCGTGCTCCGAGCAAGCTATCGAGATCACGGCGGGCGAGGTGAAGACCCAAAGCGGTAAATCCTACCCCGCGGACCTTGCGGTCTGGGCGGCGGGAATCAAAGGGGCAGATCTCCTCAGGAATCTCGACGGGCTCGAAACCAACCAGATCAACCAGCTCGTCGTCCAGCCGACGCTGCAGACGACGCGCGATCCGGACATTTTCGCTCTGGGCGACTGCTCGGCATTCCCGCGCAAAGGCAAGCAGCGGCCTGTGCCACCGGCCGCGCAAGCGGCGCACCAGGAGGCTTCCCACCTTCTCGGGTCGATGGCGCTGCGTATGCGCGGGCGGCCGCTCACGCCCTTCCGCTACCGCGACTTCGGTACTCTCGTGTCGCTCGGCGAATACAGCACTATCGGATCGCTGATGGGTTTTCTCTCCGGGAGGAGCTATCGCGTCGAGGGCTGGTTCGCGCGGCTGATGTACCTGTCGCTGTACAAGATGCACCTGTACGCGCTCCATGGTCCTATCGGCGTCGCGCTCGATACCCTGGCGCGCATCCTCAAACCGAGCGTTAAGCTGCATTGATGGTCGGTTCTATCCTGAAGATCGTGCTCGGCGTCGCCATCGGCGTGCCCCTTTTTATGTGGTTTTTCCAGGAGCGGATGCTGTTCTTCCCGCGTCCGCTGGACTCCCGCCCTGCACCGCGCCCGAACGTCGAGGAGGTGAGCATCGTCGCCGCGGATGGGGTAGAGCTCCGCGGCTGGCTGGTAAAGGGCGACCGGGCGCCCGCGCCGCTCGTCATCTACTTCGGCGGCAACGCGGAGGAAGTTTCCTGGCTTGCCGACGTTGCGGACCATTTTGTCGGTTGGTCGCTGCTGCTCGTGAACTTTCGCGGCTACGGAGAGAGCGAAGGCAAACCCGGGGAAAAGGAGCTCCTTGAGGACGGGCTCGTGATCCACGACTACGCAAAGCGGCGTCTGGAGGTGAATTCCGAACGTATCGTCGCGATGGGCCGCAGTCTGGGCAGCGGTGTGGCGGTTCACCTGGCGGCGCATCGCCCCCTGCGGGGCGTCATACTCGTGTCGCCTTACGACAGTATCGCCGAAGTGGCAAAGCGCCACTATCCTTTTCT
>VBDE01000181.1 GCA_005883665.1 Betaproteobacteria bacterium | reverse complement strand
CCACGATGGATGCTCAAGAAGCCCGCGTTGCGGGTGGCACAGGCACGACTGCGAATTCAGGGGCACTGTCGCTCCGCCGGTGACAGGACGATTGAAAACCGTGGTCTGTCCCCGGTTACTCCGGCCGGAATTTGGTCTCCGGTTTCACGCCTGGCTTCCGCTGTTTCTCGCTGATACGGCCGTTCTCGAGGTAGCGGCCTTCGACGGCGCGCTTCGCGGCCTCGTCCCACTGCGGCAGCCAGTCGCCGAGCGAATACCCGAACCACGGCGCCTGCGGTCGCAGCTTCGGCAGGCCGAGCTCCTCCCAGATCTTCATGGCGCGCTCCATGTATTCGCGCTTGGGCAGCGCGAGCGGCGGCATGTCGCCTTTCATCGTGGCGTCCATGAGGAGCGTGGAATCCTCTTCCCGGCCGTGCTCGCGCTTGGGGCCGTGGCCCTGGCCGCGATGCGGCAGCGTCTGCACGTCCTCGAGCGGATTCATGCGGTATGCCATCGACCACAAGAGCGCGTCGGCGTTGTCCGGATCGATGTCGTCGCTCACCGCGACGGTGATCTTGCCCATGTCGCCCTTGAAGAAGGCCGCGCCGCGCAGCGCGCGCCACACCTCGGTGCGCGGCATGCCTTTCTCGCAGATGATCACGCTGACACGCAGGAGCCCGGTGAGCGGCTCGTGCAGCGCGACCCGCTTTACTCCCCGGATGCCGAGCGCCTCGCGAAGGTGCGCGAGGAACAGCGGCTCGTAGGCGACGCGCTTGATCACGCTCGATTCCGAAGGCGCGACCTGGCTGATGTAGGAGGGGATGATCGGGTTCCTGCGCTGCGTGATCGCGGTCACGCGCATCGGCATGTTGTATTCCTCGAGCGCGACGTGTCCGTGGGATTCGCCGAAAGGCGCTTCGGGTTCGCAGTACTCCGTGTCGATCAGGCCTTCGATCACGATCTCGCTCTCGGCCGGAACCAGCAGGTCGACGGTCTTCGCGCGCACGACGTTGATCGGCGCTCCGGCCAGGCCGCCGGCGACCGTGAACTCGTCCACCCCGACCGGCAGCTTCTGCGGTCCCATGAAGGCGACATAGGGCGGGCAGCCGAGCACGATCGCGCACGGCATCGTTTTCTTTCCGAGCTTCTGGTATTTCACGTAGTGGAGGTACCCGCCCGCGCCGCCGACGCGCGTCGCCATGCGCACCACCAGGCGATCGGACGATTTGAGCGCGGCGCGGTACGTCCCCATGTTCTGCACGCCCGTCTCGGGGTCGCGCGTAATGACGTTGGTCGCGGTGAGCGTCGGCGCGGAATCGAAGCCCGGTGTGGAGATCGGGATCGGCAGGCGGTCGAGGCCTTTGCCCTCGCCGCGGAGCGCTTCGCCCTCGTGCACGATCTCATGGCAGGCGGCGCACTCGAGCTCGCGCGGTGCGATGGGATGAGCGATGGCGTGATCCCACTTCCCCTGGATTTCGCTCAAGGGGGCACCCATCCCCACCGAGTAGATCGCGCGGTTCGCTGCGATCGCGCCGACCACGACCGGGATGTCGTACTTGCGGCCGCGGCCGTCGGTGATGTTCGTAAAGAGGAAGGCCTTCCTCTCCGCCTCGTCCATCCCCCCGACGAACTGCCAGCGCACCAGCGGATGCAGCTCCGAGTCCTTGTCGATCGGCCGGGCTATCGTGAGCAGCAACCCTCGTTTCTTCAACTCCTCGAGGTGCTCGTGAAGGTCGCGGTAGCCGCGCGTCGCCTCGGACGCGAGCGGCGCTTCGGTGCGGGGCAGGTTCATTGCTTCTCGATTTTCGCGCGTTCCACGACCGCTTTCCACTTGGCGGTCTCGGAGACGAGCAGCTCGCGCATGGCTTCGGGTGAGCTCGCGCGCGCGTCGACGCCCAGGTCCTGCAGACGCTGCTTGAGCTCGGGCGCGGCCACGGCAGCGTTGATCTCCTTGTTCAGGCGTTCGATCACCGCCCGCGGCGTCTTGGCCGGCGCGGCCACGCCGTTCCACGCGGACGCCTCGTAACCGGGAACTCCCGCCTCGGCGAGGGTAGGCACCTCGGGCAATCCGGCGAAGCGGTGATCGAAAGTCACGCCTAGCGCCCTCAGGCTCCCGCTCTTGATATGCGGGATGACGGGCGCGAGGATCTCGACCATGCTGTCGAGGTCCTTGCCTTTCACCGCAGTGATGATGGCGGGGGTCGCCTTGAACGGCACGGTCTGGAACTCCAGCCCCGCCATCGATTTGAACAGCTCCGCCGCGATGAACTGGGTGCCGCCGATGCTGGTCGTGCCGACGTTGAACCTGCCCGGACTCGCCTTGGCGGCGGCGATGAATTCCCTGAGCGACCTGTAGGGCGAGTCGGAATTCACGAGCAGCGCGAGCCCGAAGAAACCGACGGTCGAGATCGGCGCGAAATCGCGCACGGGATCGTAGGGCAGCGACTTGAAGAGCGACACGCTCACCGCGTGCCCCTGGTTGAGCCAGAGGAGCGTGTAACCGTCGGGCTCGGCCTTCATCGCTGCCTCCGTGGCGACGATCTGGCCGGCGCTCGGCCGGTTGTCGATGATGAGCTGCTGTCCGAGCGTCTGCGAGAGTCTCTGCCCCAGCACGCGCGCCGTGATGTCGGCTACGCCGCCCGCCGCGTAGGGAAGGAGCATCTTGACGGGCTGCGAAGGATATTGCGCAAACGCGCCCGTCCCGCTCAGGCACGCCAGGAGCGGTAGCGTGCACCATACGAGCGGGCGCCAGTTTCGATCCTCGCCAATTGTCATGTCGGATACTTCCTCAATCCCGTCAGCGCGGGCACCAGCAGTCGGCCCGCACGCGGAACACCGTTTGTGCCGTTTCGCCGAGTATGCCTTTCTTTTGCGCTTCGTTGAAGTACGCGCCTTCGACGACTTTCCTGGGTTCGGGATCGCCGATCGGGAAGGGCTGATCCGAGCCGAGCATGATGCGTCCGGGACTCGCTTTTTTCGCCAGGTATTCGAGCGAATCCGCATCGAACACGCAGGAATCGAAGTACATTGCCTCGAAGCCCTTGCGCGGGTCGGCGTATTTGCCCTGAGAGTTGGCGTGGTTGCGCGCGAGACGCCCGAGCGCATAGGGCAAGGCGGCCCCGCCGTGTGAGAGCACGAATTTCATGCCCGGAAATTTCAGGATGTGCCCGGAGAAGAGGAGCCTCGACACCGCGATCGAAGTGTCGGCGAGCCGGCCGATCGCGTTCACCAGGTCGTAGTCCGCGAGCCGCGGCTCGCCGCACAGGAACATCGGGTGCATGAACACCGCCGCACCCAGATCCGACGCTGTCTGCCAGAACGGATCGAGCGAGGGGTCGTCCAGATTGCCGGCATTGCCTTTGGGAAGCGTTCCGATCATCACCCCGCCGAAACCCTGGTCGAGCACCTCGGACAGAACATCTGCGGCGAGCCCGCCGTGCTGCAGCGGCACGGTGGCGAGCGGCGTGAAGCGTTTCTCTTCGCGCAGCTCCTCCTGCAGGCAGTCGTTGTAGAAGCGGCTCCAGGCGAGGCCCTCGCCCGAAGGCAGTTCGTAGCCGAAGCTGTCCAGCCATCCGCCGACGAGCTGATGGTCGATGCCATTTTTGTCCATCCAGGCGCGCCGGTCGGCGGTATCGGAGAGCTTGGGAGAGATCGGCCGCGTCGGATCCCCGCCCGGAAACTGCATGCGGGTTCCTTTGCCGTCGCGCAACAGTTTGACCCCGGGAAATTTCGCGGCGTTCGCGTCGTAGCGCGTGTAGAGCAGCTTCGGGATGAAGTGCGCGTGCACGTCGATGACGATCGCGAGATGCGACATCGGCAGCGCTTCGATGGACGTTCCCAGCGGGGCAAGCGCGTCGTTGATCGCATTCGCGATTGCGGCGGGCGCGCCGAGATAGCCGGCTTCGCCGGAGCCCTTCTGACCGAAAGTCGTGAGGGGGGAAGGCGTGCAGTGATCGACGATGGCGAGCTCCGGCACTTCCATCGCGCTCGGGATCAGATAGTCCATGAAGGTGCCGCTCGCGAGTTGCCCGTCCTCGGTGTAGGCGAACTTCTCGTAGAGCGCCGCGCCGATGCCGTGCGCGATCCCGCCGTAGGTCATGCCGTGCACGATGTCCGGATTGATCATCACGCCGCAGTCGTGCCCGCACACGTATTTCCGGATCGCGGGCTTGCCCGTGTCCGGGTCGATCTCGACCAGAACGACGTGCGCCTCGAAGGCGTAGCAGGGGTAGATCTGTATACGACCCTCCGGAGTCGGCAGGGCGCCGCCGGTCGGCACTTCCCAGACGAACTTCGCCTGCAGCCCCGGTTCCAGGCCGGGCGGCAGCTTGTGGAATTTCCGGTGTGCGATCTCGACGAGCTGGTCCCAGACCAGCCTCTTCTCCGGTGCGCCCTTCAGGCTCACGCTGCCGTCCCTGTATTCCAGGTCCTCGGGCGAGCATTCGAAGTTGTGCGCAGCGATGGCGACGAGCGTCTCCTTGATCTGCTTTGCCGCGCCCGCCGCGGCGCCGCCCAGCATGATCGCCATGCGGCTGCCGACCGGGCTGTTGGAGGGGAGCGCCGTGAGAGAATCGGCTCGCACCACTCGAATCGTCGCGGGATCGCGCTCGAGGATTTCTCCCACCACGGTCGATACGAGGGACTCGTGCCCTTGCCCCGCGCTCGAGTTGTTGATGACGCCGGTGACGGAGCCCGAGAGATCGACGCGCACCAGGCACGAGTCCATCCAGGTCGTAGTCTCGTTTTTCGGGTTCATCAGCACTTCGAACGCGGAGTTGCCGCCGCTCGGCTCCAGGCAGCTCGAGATGCCGATTCCGGCGAGGCGCCCCGAGCGCCGCGCCTCGTCCCGCGCGCCCACGAGCGAGGCGTAGTCGATCGCCGCCAGAGTCTCGTCGAGCACCGTGTGGTAGTCGCCCGAGTCGTAGGTGGACCCGCTAGCGATGGTGTAGGGGAACTGGTCTTTGCGGATGAAATTCCTCTTTCGCAGCTCGATGCCGTCCATGCCGAGATGGCGTGCGACGCGGTCGATCGCCCGCTCGATCGCGAAATTGGTCGGCGACTGCCCGAAGCCGCGCACCGCCTCCTGCGGCGTCTTGTTCGTCATCACCGAGGTCGGCTCGTACTCGATCGCGTCGATCGCGTACGGACCGCAGATCGCGGTGACAGGCTTGCCGAGCTGGAAAGGCGAGCGCCCCGCGTAGGCGCCGACGTCGTCCACCGCGCGGATTTTCATCGCGCGTATCGCTCCGTCGCCGTCGAACGCGAGCTGCATGTCGAAGATACGGTCCGGCCCCTGCATGTCCCCGCCGCGCAGGTTTTCCAGCCGGTCCTCGATCAGGCGCACCGCAACGCCGAGTTTTTTCGCGAGATAGCCGGCGAGCACGGTGTGCTTGATGCCGCGCTTCACGCCGTAGCTGCCGCCGACATCGACGTCGTAGTGGACGCGCACGGCGTTGCTGGGCAGGCGCAGCGCGCGCGCGGTCTGGTCGGGGAACTTGGGCATCTGGATCGACGCCCAGATGTCGAGGATTCCCGTCCCTGCGTCCCACCGCGCGGCGACGCCGAAGGTCTCGATCGGCACGGTCGCGCTGCGGCCCCACACCGCGCGGAAGGCGATCCTGTGCTCGGCGTTTGCGAACGCCTCCTCGACCGGGCCCCAAACGAACTTGCGGTGGTAGAGCACGTTTGAGCCGTGCGCCGGATGGACGAGCGGCGCCCCCGGGGCGAGCGCTTTTTCGGCGTCGATCACGTGCGGCAGCGGCTCG
>VBDE01000180.1 GCA_005883665.1 Betaproteobacteria bacterium | reverse complement strand
CCTGTGACGAAAGCGTTTCACCTGGAAATCCGCCGCAAGCTCGCGATTGATCCGATGCAAGAGGTTGAGATTGAACTGCGCTGTCACGCCCCTGGGATCGGCGTAGGCAGCATCGAGAGTGGCCTTGTCCTTCTTCAGGTCCACGCCAACCAGCAGGACGCCGCCCGCCCCTGCCATCTTGCGAGCCTGCCTCAGAAAAACGAGCGCTTCAGCGGGAGTGAAGTTGCCGATGGTGGAGCCGGGGAAAAACACCGCTTTCCTGCGGATCGGTACGCCCGCAAACTCGGGCAACACGAGGGGCTGCGTATGGTCGGCGCAGATGCCGACGATATTGAGGAAGGGAAAACGGCGCGCGAGCTCGCTTGACGAGGCGCGCAGCGTATCGATCGCGATGTCGATCGGAACGTACAACTGCGTCTGCAGCGCCTGGATCAGGATGCGCGTCTTGGCTTGCACGCCGCTGCCGAATTCGATCAGCTGGGCCTCGGGCCCGATGAATTGAGTGATTTCCAAGATGTTGCCGCGCAGAATCGCCGTCTCGGTGCGCGTCAGGTAGTACTCGGGCAGCTCGCAGATCGCCTCGAACAGGCGGCATCCCTGCTCGTCGTAGAAATACTTGGGCGGAATGCTCTTCTGCGGAAGCGCAAGGCCGGCAAGCACATCCTCGAGGAGCCTCTCTCCACGGGGAAGGAAGCTGTAGAAGCGAACCACCCCGGGCGCCGAAGGCTGCGGGGAGGGTTCCGGCTTCATGCCGATGGCCGGGGTCTATCCCGGCTTGGACCGGCCGGAGGCGAATTCCAGCCATTGACGTATGCGGGTCGCGTCGCCGACACGAGTGTATTTGCCCCAAGAGTCGAGCAGCACGATGATAATCGAACGCTCGGCCAGCGTCACCTGCATGACCAGACACCGCCCCGCCTCGGCGATGTACCCGGTCTTGGACAAACCGATGTCCCAGCGGGAGCTGCGGGTAAGATTGTTGGTGTTGCCGAAGCGCATCGCGCGGCGCCCGATCTTGACCTGGTACGAGGTCGAAGTCGTATAGTCGCGGATCTTGGGGTAGGCGTGCGCGGCTTGCACGAGCTTCGCCAGGTCCTGCGCGGTCGACACGTTGCGGCCGGAAAGCCCCGTGCCGTCCTCGAAGCGCGTACCCGACATGCCGAGCAACTGGGCTTTGAGGTTCATCGCCAGTACGCACGAGTCTTTTCCGCCCGGGTACGAGCTTGTGATCGCAGAGGCGGCGCGGTTTTCCGAAGCCATGAGGGCTAGGTGCAGTAGATCGTCGCGCGTGAGCGTGGTGCCGACCTGCAGGCGGGAATGCGAGCCGCGCAGCCTGTCGACGTCCGCTTTGCTGATCGTCACCGGCTCGTCGGGGTCGAGCTCGGCGTCCAGCGTGACGATCGCGGTCATCAGCTTGGTGAGCGACGCGATCGGCAACTTCGATTCCATGTTCTTGCCGAGGAGAATTTCGCCGGATTGCTGGTCGACGACCAGCGCGGCCTGCGATTTCAGTGCCGGTTGGCGCAGCTCGCGCGCGAACCCCGCGGTCGAAACGACCGCCAGTGCAAGGAGCGACATCGCGATGAACCGCACCCTTCCTCCCAGATTCTTGTTGGGCCGGCCAGTTTAGCCTTGGCAAAAGTAATTTGCAACGAAAATAACAGGATACGCGTGACACTTCACACGTCGTCGCAAAAACGGTCATGAGCCGCCCTGCGGACCCGTCCCTTTCCTCGTTCAAGCTGCCGCCTGCTCGGCCTCCTCCTGCAGCTGCAGAGCCCACATCTGGGCATAAGCGCCGTCTTGCTCGAGGAGTTCCCTGTGGGTGCCACGCTCCAAGATACGGCCCTGATCCAGAACGATAATCTGGTCTGCGTCCATCACCGTGGAAAGACGGTGGGCGATGACTAGCGTAGTGCGCCCCCGGGCGATTCGGTCGAGTTCGGCCTGGATGCCTTGCTCGGTTTCCGAATCGAGCGCGGAGGTGGCTTCGTCGAAGATGAGGATGCTCGGGTTTTTCAGGATGGCGCGGGCGATCGCGACCCGTTGCTTTTCGCCCCCGGAGAGCTTCAGGCCCCGCTCCCCCACTCGAGATTCGTACCGGTCGGGTAGGCTCTCGATGAATTCGTGGATGTGCGCCGCTTTCGCAGCCTCGATGACCTCGTCGGGCGCGGCGCGCAGGGACGACTGCGTCACGCCGCGGATGTCGGTGCCGTTGACGGTGATGCGGCCCGCGTTGACGTCGTAGAAGCGGAACAGGAGCCGCGCCAGGGTGGATTTCCCCGAGCCGCTCGCGCCCACCACGGCAACCTTGCTTCCGGCAGGGATCTCGAAGGACACGTCGAACAGGATCTGGCGCCGCGGCTCGTAGGAGAAATCGACGCGCTCGAAACGCACCGTCGCGCTTCCCGCGCCTTTTCCGAGAGGCAGCGGCACCGCGTCCGGCCGGTCCTGTATCTCCCGGTCCTGGGTGAGCAGGCGGAACATGCGGTCCATGTCGGCGAGCGCCTGCTTGATCTCGCGGTACACCATGCCCAGAAAATTGAGCGGGATGTAGAGCTGGATCAAAAGGCCGTTCACGAGCACCAGGTCGCCGAGCGTCAGAGTCTTCGCCACCACGCCCTCGGCCGCGAGGATCATGAGCAGCGTCACAGCGACCGCGATGATGCAGCTTTGCCCGACGTTGAGGAGACCGAGTGAGGCCTCGTTCTTCACCGCCGCCGACTCGTACTTTTGCAGGTTCTCGTCGTACCGGCGCGCCTCGTATTCCTCGTTGTTGAAGTATTTCACCGTTTCGTAGTTGAGCAGGCTGTCGATCGCGCGCGTGTTGGCCTTCGAATCCAGCTCGTTCGCCCGGCGGCGGATTTCCATGCGCCACTCGGTGATCGACACGCTGAAAGCGATGTAGAGGGCCACCGCGACAAAGGTGACCGCCGCGAAGCGCCAGTCGAACTTGGTGAGAAGGATGACCGCCACCAGACTGAACTCGAGGATCACCGGGACGATCGAAAACAGCATGTAGGTCAGCAACGTCGAGATGCCGCGCGTGCCGCGCTCGATGTCGCGCGACACGCCGCCGGTATGGCGCTCCAGATGAAAGCGCAGGGACAGGCTGTGCATATGGCGGAACACGGTGAGCGCGACCCGGCGTATCGCGCGCTGTGTCACGCGCACAAACACGACGTCCCGGAGCTCCGCGAACAGCGTGGTCGAGAAGCGCAGGATGCCGTAGGCAGCGAGCAGCGCGAGCGGCAGAACCAGCACGGCGGTCTGCGCGTCCAGCGAATCGACCACTTCCTTCAGGATGAGCGGCACGCTGACGTTGGCGAGCTTGGCGGCGGTCAGAAACGCAAGCGCGATCACCACGCGGACGCGGAATTCCCACAGGTACGGGAACAGCATCCCGACCGCGCGCCATTCGCTGCGCCGTTTCGGCGCGGCGGAATCCTTCAGCGGGATGGGCAAGGCAAAGCTGCGGTGATCGTGTGCCATGGAGGAGTGTCATGTTACATGGAGGCGAGGTACCTGAGGAGCAAGTGCCGCCGCGAGGAGCCCGAGCGGCGTATCATGCCGTATTGCGTTATAGCACCCAGAGAACATTCCGGAGGGCCCATGCCGCTCGCTGTCTGGATCGTCGCAGTCGTTGCCGTTTCCCTTGCGCTTGCCTATCTGAACTCCACGGGATGGATCTGGATTGCCGCGGGTGCGGTCCTTTTGCTCGCCGGTCTGGTCGGGGGAGCATTCCCCATGGATGCTTTTCTCGTTCTCGCGGCGATACTCGCCGTCTGCAGCGTCGTGCTCGGCGTTTCGCCGCTGCGCCGGCTGCTTGTTTCACGCTCCCTTCTCGCCTGGTACCGCGGCCAGCTTCCGGCCATGTCCCAGACCGAGCAGGAGGCGATCGACGCGGGCACGGTGTGGTGGGACGGCGATCTTTTCTCCGGCCGCCCCGACTGGGGGAAGCTGCTTGCGGTGCCGCGCCCGAAGCTGACGCCCGAGGAACAGTCGTTCCTCGACGGCGAAACCGAGCAGCTGTGCGCGATGGTGAACGACTGGGAGACGACGCAGGTGTATCAGGACCTGCCGCCGCACGCTTGGCAGTTCATCAAGGACAAGGGTTTTCTCGGGATGATCATCCCGAAAAAATACGGCGGCAAGGAATTCTCCGCCACCATGCATTCGCAAGTGATCCAGAAGCTCGGGACCCGCTGCAGCGCGGCTACGGTGCACGTCATGGTGCCCAATTCACTGGGGCCCGCCGAGCTGCTGCTCCGCTACGGCACCGAGGAGCAGAAAAACTACTACCTGCCGCGCCTCGCGAAAGGCCTCGAAATTCCCTGTTTCGGCCTCACCAATCCGCACGCGGGCTCGGACGCCGCGTCGATTCCGGATTTCGGCATCGTGTGCAAGGGAATCTGGGAAGGCCGCGAAGTGCTCGGCATGCGCGTCACCTGGGAAAAGCGCTACATCACGCTGGGTCCCATTTCGACGCTGCTCGGGCTCGCCTTCCGGCTCCACGACCCGGACCATCTGCTCGGAGAGAAGGAAGACATCGGCATCACCTGCGCGCTCGTGCGCACCGACACGCCGGGCGTCAACATCGGCCGCCGGCACAACCCTCTGAACGCGGTGTTCCAGAACGGCCCGAACTGGGGCAAGGACGTGTTCATGCCGCTCGACTGGATCATCGGCGGGCCGAAGATGGCGGGCCAGGGCTGGAGGATGCTGATGGAGTGCCTCGCCGCGGGACGCTCGATCTCGCTGCCCTCCTCGGGGACGGGCTACGCCAAGCTCGCCGCGCGCGCAACGGGCGCCTATGCGCGCGTGCGCAGCCAGTTCAAGACGCCGATCGGGAAATTCGAAGGCATCGAGGAGGCGCTCGCCCGCATCGGCGGCAACCTCTACACGATGGACGCGGCCCGCACGATGACCGCGGGCGCCGTGGACCTCGGCGAAAAACCCTCGGTGATCTCGGCGATCGTCAAGTACCACCTCACCGAGCGCGGGCGCGCGGTGGTCAACGACGCGATGGATATCCTGGGAGGCAAGGGGATCTGCCTCGGCCCCAACAACTTCATAGGGCGAATCTACCAGCAGCTGCCCATCGCGATCACGGTCGAGGGCGCCAATATCCTCACGCGCAACCTCATCGTCTTCGGGCAGGGGGCGATCCGCTGCCATCCCTACGTGTTGAAGGAAATGAACGCCGCGCGCGAGGGCGACCTGAAAGGCTTCGACGCCGCGCTATTCGGTCACATCCGGCACGTCATCTCGAACGAAACGCGCGCTTTCCTCATGGCGATCACCGGATCGCGCTTCGTTTCCGTTTCGCCCAGGGCCGCGCCCCGGACGCGCCGCTACTACCAGCACCTGACGCGGATTTCCGCCGCGCTCGCCTGCGTGGCCGATGTCTCCATGCTCGTCCTGGGAGGGTCGCTGAAGCGCCGGGAAAGGATCTCCGCGCGGCTGGGCGATGTCCTCTCCATGCTCTATCTCGCCTCGGCGACGCTCAAGCGCTTCGAGGACGAGGGCCGGCAGGAGGCCGACCTTCCGCTGCTCGACTGGTCGCTTCAGGACACGCTCGCCCGCGCGGCTGAAGCGCTGCACGGCGTGCTCGCCAATTATCCGGTGAGGTTGATCGGCGCGTTCCTACGCCTGGTGACGTTCCCGCTCGGACGGCGCTTCGCTCCGCCCAGCGACGCCCTCGGGCACGAGATCGCGCGCCTGCTCATTGCGCCGTCGGCCGCGCGCGACCGGCTCTGCGCCGGCATGTACCTGCCTACGCCTGAGAGCGAACCGCTCGGGTGCCTCGAGGCCGCGCTCGAAGCGACGATCAAGGCCGAGGCGGTCGAGGCCAAGATCCGTGCGGCTCAGAAGTCCGGGGCAATCCGCGGCAGAGGACCCGAGGAGCTCGCCGAGGCTGCGCTCGCCGCGCGCGTCATCGGCGCCGAGGAACTGGCGCTGCTCAAGCGCGCGGCGCAGCTGCGCGACGAGGTGATCCGCGTGGACGATTTCCCGCAGGAT
>VBDE01000179.1 GCA_005883665.1 Betaproteobacteria bacterium | reverse complement strand
GTCTTCTTCGAATACCTCCGCGGGCCCGCGCGCGGGGCGGAATCGCTTTACATTCTCGGCGACCTGTTCGAGTACTGGGCCGGGGACGACGATCTCGGGGAGCCGTTCAACGCGTCCGTCGTCGCGGCACTCGCCGAATGCTCACGCGCCGGCCCCTCCCTGCACATCATGCACGGAAACCGGGATTTCCTTCTCGGTGCGGAGTTCGCCGCGGCGTGCAACGCCCGCCTGATCGACGATCCGCAGAGCCTCGATCTGTTCGGGACGCGCACGCTGCTCATGCACGGCGACACGCTGTGCACGGACGACGTCGACTATCAGAGATTTCGCGCCGAGGTGCGCGCGCCCGCGTGGAGGAAGGAATTTCTTTCCCTGCCGCTCGCCGCGCGCAAGGAGAAAATCGGAGCGCTGCGCGCGCGGAGCGAGAGGGAAAAACGCCGCAAGGCACCCGAGATCATGGATGTCAGCCGCGGCGCGGTGGAAGCGGTGTTGCGCGAGCACGGCTATCCGCGGCTGATCCACGGCCACACCCACCGCCCTGCCCGGCACGAGCATCGCATCGACGGCAGGCTCTGCGAGCGCTGGGTGCTGCCCGACTGGTACGAGTCGGGAGGAGTTCTGGTGTGCGACGAGAAAGGCTGCCGGAGGGAAAAACCCTAGGGGCGAGAATGTGTCGGGGCGGACTGCGCGGTTATGCCGCAACGTCAACGTATTCAACGCGGCTCGCGGGCGGAGGAATGGCGACAAAGTTGACCCTGATTTGCGTATGGCTGCAAGGCCTAATAGGACATGGACATCTGTAACCCATGTCCCGGACGTTTTTGTTACTATCTCCCCGGCCGGTCATTTGGTACGGTCCGAGGAAAAGGGTGACACGTTTGTCGAGGGACATGGGTGGACGTTGCTCAGGACAGGCTTGTTGGGCGCTCTACGCCCAACTCAAGCGTTCAAGGATGCTACGCCCCATGATCCAGTGTTTGTCGCTCTCGGTCAGGAAATCGAGCGTCTCGGTGAAGTGCGCGATGCGTTGGCGGTAGGTAGCCTTGTCAAACCCATTTGTGATGTCGCTACCCCAGTAGCAGCGCCGCGGACCGTACGCTTCGAATAGCCGCCTGATGTGCGGCGTCATGTCGCGAAACGGATACGGCTGGAGCGAATAGTTCGGCGTTGCGGACAGCTTGACCGACACGTTGGGGTATTTCGCGAGACTCAGGGTGTGCGAAATCGGGCCGTCGAACTTGCCTTCGCGGACCGCTTGCACTGACAGCGTCAGGCCCATGTGATCGACGATCAACTGGAGTCCCGGATGGCGCTCGGCCACGCGCGCAAAGTACGGCCCCTGCTCGTGGGCGAGAAACATCACCGGAAGGCCCGCTTTTTCCGCGGCGGGCCAGAACCATTCGGCGCTGCCGTCGGTGAGCATTTCTACATCCTTGTTCAAGAACGTGACGCGCACGCCGAGCATGCCGGGTTGGCTTCGCCATCCCGGCAGCAGCGCCGCGGACTTTGGATTACGCAGCGGAATGCGCCCCATCACGCCAAAGCGGGTTGGATAGCGCTGGGCGGCTTCAAGGCCGTAATCGTTGCGGTCGCCCGGCCACGAGGGCGGCACGATCACTACACGATCGACACCGGCTTCGTCCATCATCGGCAGCAGCTTCTCAATGGTGAAGGGCTCGGGCATTTGCGGCTTCATGCCTGGCACCCACGGCCAGTCCGCGCTGGGGGCTTTCCACAAGTGGATTTGGGCGTCGACGATCTCGCGTTTACCCCCACTGCCTGTTGTTTGACATCCGGCTGCGGCGAGTGCACCGGCGCCCAGAGCGCTTCCAATGAACTGGCGGCGTGTCGTCATGATGAGCGGCTCCCGAAAGAATTAGGCGTTCACGGTTTATAGGCCTGGTGCGTGGGAAAGAACTCGCACATAACGAAAGCGGACAGCGCAAGAGTCGTAAAGAATCTCCGCTATGTTGAGGGCTGCATCTACGGACATGAGAGGCGCCGAACGACGCCATTGAGCGGCCGAGCCGGCGAGCAAAACCTGCCGGCGACGGTCCATCTCCAATGGCTGGTTATGCCTAAGCAATGTCATTGCCTTCTAAACTTTCTCCAAGCAAGTCGAATCAAGACAAAGCCAATCAGGAGGACGAACAGCCACGGCAACACGTATGCGACACCAACAATGGCCGTCGAAACGCCACTTGAGAGATTAGCCGGAAAGTCGTGCAGTGACTCGGCGATTGGCGACCAGAAGGACCGAGAAGCGCGCGAGCTCAATGAGATGGTCAAGATCTCCAGGTTGACACGCGCAAGCAAATGGGCACTCTCACCGCGCGCACGCTCCAGATCCGACTGAACGGCAGCCAACTTCTCCGCAATCTTGATCAGAGAGTCGATGTCATTGTTTGGTCTTCTCTGAAGTTCAAGCAGCTTCGTCCGATAGTTCTCCAACATGGCAAGACGCGTTTTTACGTCCGTAACGGGTTTCGCCAGGTCCTCCACGTGAGTGGACTGACTCGATACCTTTCCACCCGCGGAGACCAGGGCGGTCAGCTTCCTTATCCCTTCTGGTTTTGCCCGTAGTCGCAACTTGGCCGATAGAAACCGCCCAGATGTAATGCTCGCATCGAGCACAGTGCAGTCAATTTGGTTATCGTTATTGCAGGTCGCAATGACCTTCTCGTAGACGGGCTTGAGGTCGGATTCGTCAAGGTCAGCAGCGATAGCATGCTCGTAAGCCAGGTATCGCTGTTTGCCGGCCTCTTCTTGGCGGGTTGCGACCCCGGAATCCCGCGCGACTTCGGTCGACTCCTTGCTACTGCAAGCAACCAAAGCAGCCGAGAGCACGAGAAGGGCAATGATGGATTTCATCAGGACATCATCCTTAGGCATAACGTCATGCTCACCGGCGCGCTTCAGCGCGTCCGGTGCAGCTATTAGTTATGCGGCATTGATTGCCGACCGCATTGCCCTCTCATTGTCAGCTTATTGCCGCTAGTCGCATTTCCAGAGAGCAGCCACTGAATGGTTTTGTCTAGCACAGCCGAACTCGACGATTGAGCGTGTTTGCGCATGCAGGTCTCGT
>VBDE01000153.1 GCA_005883665.1 Betaproteobacteria bacterium | reverse complement strand
CGGCGAGCGGATTGAACTTGACGATACCCCGCACGGCATCGTTTTCCTGCAGCTTGAGCCCGGTACGCGTGACGGACTGCTCGCGGCGCTGGCCGGTGATCCAGGCTTCCTTGCCCTGGAGCGCGCGATTGAGCGGTTCGACTTTGCGGATGTGGCAGCAGCGTTTGCGCAGCTCCTGGCTTTCATAGAACGCATCGCGGCCGAAGCTCGCGACGTACTCGGAGACGGACTCGGGGTCGGGATGGAACACGCGCACCTCGTAGCCGTAGCGCGCGCGGATCGCCGCGATCACGTTGAGCGTATCGGCGTGCAGCCTTTGCGTGTCCAGAGTGAAGATCTCGATGTCGAGCCCGTGCCGCAGGATGACATCGGTGATCACCATGTCCTCGGCGGACAGGCTTGAAGCGAGAACGGCGGGCGCGTGCTCGAGCGCAACGCGCACCAACACGCGCTCGAGCTCGGAGGTCTTGCGTTTCAGCGTTTCGGTCATGATTTGCTCGCACCCAGGCGGCGGCGGAAAAGCGGCACGGGGCGCAGCACGGAAGTCTGGTAGCCCTCGCTGAAGGTGCCGAATACGGAGAGCGCTTCTTGCGCGTCCTGGTCTTCGCGCAGCGCGAAGGCGTCGAACCCGCACTGTTCCATGAAAAACAAGTGATCGTGCAAGACATCGCCGATGGCGCGCAGCTCGCCCTTGAAGCCGTAGCGCTCGCGCAAAAGGCGCGCGATCGAGTAGCCGCGGCCGTCGCCGAACTTGGGGAAATTCACCGCGATGAGCGGGAAACGCTGCACGTCACCGGCGAGTGCTTCCGGCCCTTCGCTCGCGTCGAGCCATACGCCCAGCGTCCCCGTTCCCACGCGAGAAAGGAGTTCTTCGCGGCGCGCTAGCCAGAGCGCGAGCGGAACGATGACCTCGCCGCGCACCGGAACCTCGGGCAACTCGCCCTTAGGTCCGCGTTCAAGCAGATGCCAGCTGTCCGCGACGATGCGCCGCTCTTTGATCAGCGTTGCCATATACGGATTCCTTGAAGGGTTCGACGCCGATGCGGTGCACCACGTCGATGAAGCGCTCGGCGTCGCTGTCGCGCCGCGCGAGATAGCACTCGATCAGCTTTTCGATCACGTCGGGGACCTCGGCGCGAGCGAAAGATGGGCCGATGATCTTGCCGAGGGATGCGCCCCGTCCGGGCCGGACTTCACCCTGATTGCCCCCGACCTCGATCTGGTACCACTCCTCGCCGCTCTTGTCGACGCCGAGTATGCCGATGTGGCCGACGTGATGGTGGCCACAGGCGTTCATGCAGCCGGAGATATTGAGGTCGATCTCGCCGATATCGTGCAGGTAGTCGAGATCGTCGAAGCGCTGCTGAATTGCCTCGGCCACCGGGATCGACTTGGCGTTGGCGAGCGAACAGAAGTCCCCGCCCGGGCAGCAGATGATGTTGGTGAGCAGGCCGACATTGGGCGTGGCGAATCCCAGTTCCCTTACCTCTTGCCACAGGGAGTACAGGTCGGACAGCTGCACGTCGGCAAAGATCAGGTTCTGCTCGTGGGATACGCGCAGCTCGCCGAACGAATAGCGGTCGGCGAGGTCTGCGATTTTTTCCATCTGCTCGACGGTGACATCGCCCGGCGGCACTCCGGTCTTCTTCAGGGACAGCGTCACCGCGGAATAACCCGCTTTCTTGTGCGGATGGACGTTGCGCTTGTGCCAGTTCGCGAACGCCCGCTCGGACGCAAGCGCAGCCTCGAGCCCGGCATCGGTCGCCGGCAGCCGCAGGTAGCTCGGGCGCGTAAACCGGCTTTCGATGCGGACGATCTCCTCGGGGACGAGCGTCGCGGGGCCGTCCTTCAGATGCGCCCATTCAGCATCGACTTCCTCGCGGAATTTCTCGGGGCCGCGCTCTTTCACCAGGATCTGGATGCGCGCCTTGTTGATGTTGTCGCGCCGTCCATAGCGGTTGTAAACCCGCAGGATGGCCTCGATGTAAGTGAGCAAATGCCGCCAAGACAGAAATTCGCGGATGACGAACCCGATCGCCGGAGTGCGGCCAAGGCCTCCTCCGACCAGCACGCGGAACCCCACCTCGCCCTTCTCGTCCCTGAGGGCGTGCAGTCCGATGTCGTGCACGGCGACCGCCGCGCGATCGGACTTTGCGCCGTTCACGGCGAACTTGAACTTGCGCGGAAGATACGAGAACTCGGGATGGAACGTGGACCACTGGCGGATGATCTCGCACCACACGAAGGAATCGACGATCTCGTCCTGCGCGACGCCGGCGAAATGATCGGTGGTGATATTGCGGAAGGAATTGCCCGAGGTCTGGATCGCGTGCATCTGCACGGTGGCGAGCTCGGCGAGGATGTCGGGCGCCTGCGGAAGCTTCGGCCAGTTCAACTGGAGGTTCTGTCGCGTGCTGAAATGGCCGTAGCCGCGGTCGTATTTGCGGGCGATATACGCGAGCCTTCTCAACTGCTTCGTCGACAGCAACCCGTACGGGATCGCGATCCGGAGCATCGGCGCGTAACGCTGGATGTAGAGGCCGTTCCGCAGGCGCAGCGCGCGAAATTCATCGTCGGAGAGCTTGCCGGCGAGAAAGCGCCGCGTCTGGTCGCGGAACTGGACGACGCGTTCGTCGACGAGCTTCTGGTCGATTTCGTCGTATAGGTACATGGCCTCTACAGCGCGAGTTTGCCGCCGATGAGGATCAGCATCGCGGCGAGCGCACCGCGCAGCATCCGTTCGGGGATCTTCTGGCCGAGCGCGCTGCCGAACCAGATGCCCGGCAGCGAGCCGATGAGCAGAGCCACCAGCAGTTTCCAGTCCACCACCCCGGCCGCGGCATGCCCCAGCCCGGCGACCAAAGTGAGCGGCACGGCATGAGCGATGTCGGTGCCGACGATGCGCGCAACGGCGAGGCCTGGGTAAAGGAAAAACAGGACGGTCACACCCAGCGCGCCAGCGCCCACCGAGGAAACCGTGACCAAGACCCCGAGTACCGCGCCGAGCGCGACGGTGCGCTGCGGCGAGCCGATCGCCGAATGCGGGCCGGACGCGGCGCGACGCGCCGCCCAGAGGTGAAGCCTCTCCCTGAACAGGAGCGCCCCGGCGGTGAGAATGAGCGCAAAGCCGAGCGCTACGCTCACGATCGCAGAGAGTTTGCCGGGATCGGGCACGAACAGGTGCAACAACACCAGAGTGACGGTGGAAGCAGGCACGCTGCCTGCGGCGAGCCAGCCGACGATTTTCCAAGCGACGTTGCCGCGACGCGTGTGAGCCCACGCGCCGCCGGTTTTGGTCAATGCGGCAAAAAGGAGATCCGTTCCGACCGCGGTGACGGGCGCGACGCCGAACACGAGCACGAGCAGCGGTGTCATCAGCGAACCCCCGCCGACGCCTGTGACGCCGATCACCAACCCGACCAGAAACCCAGAGAGTGAGTAGAGCCAGTCCATGTTCAGGTTTCGTTGAAGGAAGGCATCCTAGCGTTCGCACTTAATACCTCAAAAGACTTTCGTGTTAGAATTTAATAACCATCCACCATATGATGTAAATCCATGAATTTTCAGCAGTTAAGATACGTTCGTGAGACCGTCAGGCAAGGCCTGAATCTTACGGAAGCAGCCAAGAAGCTCTTTACCTCCCAGCCCGGTGTGTCCAAGCAGATTCGCGAGCTCGAGAACGAGCTCGGGGTCGAGATCTTCGTGCGTCTCGAGAACGAGCTCGGGGTCGAGATCTTCGTGCGTCACGGCAAGCGCATCGTCGCGGTGACCGAACCCGGCAAAGCGGTGGTCGAGGTGATCGAACGACTGCTGCAGGAAGCGGAGAACCTGAAGCAGGTGGGGCGCGAATTCAAAGACCAAGCCGCAGGCACGCTGACCATCGCCACCACCCATACCCAGGCGCGCTACTCGCTGCCCAAGGTGGTGGGAGCATTCAAGCGGCGCTATCCGAGAGTGCATCTCACGATCAAGCAGGGCAACCCGCCGCAGCTTGCGGAGATGGTGATCGCGCGCGAGGCCGATATGGCGATCGCCACCGAAGCGCTGGACAACTATCCCAAGCTCATCGCGCTGCCGGGTTACGAATGGCGCCATTGCGTGGTGGTGCCGGCGAAGCACCCGCTCGCGAAAGAGCAGCGGCTGACGCTCGAGATGCTCGCGCGATACCCCGTCGTGACCTACGACCCCGCGTTCGCCGGGAGGAGCCGCATCGACGAGGCGTTTCAGGCGCAGGGGCTCACCCCGGACATCGTGCTTTCCGCGGTCGACTCGGACGTGATCAAGACTTACGTGGAGCTGGGGCTCGGGATCGGTGTCATCGCTGCGATGGCCTTCGACGAGAAGCGCGACCGGCACCTGCGCGCGCTGGAGGCCGGACACCTGTTCGGCACCATGACGACCCGGGTGGCAGTGCGCCGCGGCGCGGCGCTGCGCGGCTACGCGTACACCTTCATCGAGCTGTTCTCGCCGCGGTTATCGCGAAAGTTGATCGAAACGGCGTTGGCCGGCAAGGCCGAAACGTACGAGCTGTAGTTTGTTGCCGACTGCTTAGTCGCCGGTCGGGGCAATGCGGAATGCGGTGACCGAAGGTACGGCGTTGAGGGCCTCGGAAAGCGAGCGGGTGTTGCTGCGATCGGGTGAATGGACCACCATCTGGTATTCGAAGGTCTTCCCGTCGCCCGTCACGCTGTAGTTCATATTGGCGACGACGAAGCCTTGCCGTTCCACCATGGCTCGCAACTCCGACTCGGGCATAGCGGCGTCGCGTAGAAACGCCACCGTAAGGTTCGCGTAGAACTCGATCGGCATCCTGCGCTCGATCCAGCGAAAGCCCGAAAGCACGACGAGCGTCAACGCCGTCCCGATGCCGGCGGGGAAGTAGAATCCCACGCCGATCATGATACCGATTGCGGCGGTGATCCAGATCGAGGCAGCGGTGGTGAGGCCGCGGATCGTCAAGCCTTCTTTCATGATCACACCGGCGCCGAGAAAACCGATGCCGGTCATGATCCCCTGCGCCATGCGGGTCGGATCGACGCTGACCTGGTCCAGAGACAAGGCCGAGAACCAGGTGTCCTGGTAGACGGTAAGAACCATCAACATGCAGGAAGACAGACACACGAGCGCATGGGTGCGGAAGCCGGCGGGCCGGCCGTGATAGCTGCGCTCCAGGCCGATGATTCCGCCCGCCGCGAGCGCGATGACCAGATGCAGCGCGATCGCCGCGTAGGTATCGTTCCAGATCGAGTTTATCTCCATGCTCCGAGGAGGTGCTCAATAGCGGTAGTGGTCGGCCTTATAGGGACCGGCTTTGGGTACCCCGATGTAGCGCGCCTGGGCGTCGGTGAGCTCGGTGAGCTGGGCGTTGAGCTTCTTCAACTGCAGCCGCGCCACTTTCTCGTCCAAGTGCTTGGGCAGCACATAGACGCCGACCGGATACTTGCCGGAGCCTTTCTGCGACTCGGTCCACAGCTCGATCTGTGCGATGGTCTGGTTTGCGAAGGACGAGCTCATCACGTACGAGGGATGCCCGGTGCCGCAGCCCAGGTTCACCAACCGCCCCTTGGCGAGGAGGATGATCCTCTTCCCGTCGGGGAAGATGACGTGGTCGACCTGTGGCTTGATCTCCTCCCATTTGTACTTCTCTATGGAGGCGATGTCGATCTCGTTGTCGAAGTGGCCGATGTTGCAGACGATGGCTTGGTTTTTCATCTTCTTCATGTGATCGTGCGTGATCACATGAAAATTGCCGGTAGCGGTGACGAAGATGTCCGCCTTGTCGCACGCGTAGTCCATGGTCACCACACGGTAGCCTTCCATCGCCGCCTGCAGCGCGTTGATCGGGTCGATCTCCGTCACCCACACCTGGGCGGAGAGCGCACGCAGCGCCTGCGCGCTGCCCTTGCCCACATCGCCGTAGCCGCACACCAGCGCGACCTTGCCCGCGATCATGACGTCCGTGGCGCGCTTGATGCCGTCCACCAGGGACTCGCGGCAGCCGTAGAGATTGTCGAACTTGCTCTTCGTGACCGAGTCGTTGACGTTGATCGCCGGGAAGGCGAGCCTGCCCTCCTTGTGCATCTGGTACAGCCTGCGCACGCCGGTGGTGGTCTCCTCGGTCACGCCTTTCACCTGCGCGAGGCGGGTCGAGTACCACTTCGGATCGCGGGCGAGCCTCGCCCTGATCGCGGCGAACAGGAACTTCTCCTCTTCGCTCGCGGGCATGGCGATGAGGGAGGCGTCCTTCTCCGCGCGTGCCCCCAAGTGCAGCAGCAGCGTCGCATCCCCGCCGTCGTCCAGGATCATGTTGGAGTAGGCGTTGTCGGGCCACTCGAAGATGTGGTGGGTGTAGTTCCAGTATTCCTCCAGCGACTCGCCTTTGCGTGCGAACACCGGAGTGCCCTTGACGGCGATCGCCGCGGCGGCATGGTCCTGGGTGGAGAAAATGTTGCACGATGCCCAGCGCACCTGCCCGCCCAGCGCCTGCAGCGTCTCGATCAGCACCGCGGTCTGGATGGTCATGTGCAGCGAGCCCGAGATGCGCGCACCTCTCAGGGGCTGGGTCGCCGCGAATTCCTCGCGGATCGCCATCAGGCCCGGCATCTCGGTCTCGGCGATGGCGATTTCCTTGCGGCCCCAGTCGGCGAGCGCAAGATCGGCTACGTG
>VBDE01000152.1:1458-8441 GCA_005883665.1 Betaproteobacteria bacterium | reverse complement strand
CCCCCTACCGCGGGCGGATCATGTATGGCCTCGCAACTGCCGCGGCGGTCTGCCTCCTTCCGTTCTCCGTCAACGCTTTCGTGCAGGAGAATCATGGGTTGGGAGTGGGTATTTTGTGCGCGGTGCTGGTCCTCGGCATCGACGCTCTCGCCATTTACCTGAAGAAATCTCCACCCATTCCCCTGATACTGCTGCTCGTCCCCATCGTTGCGGGCACGGCGATTTCCCTCAAGACCCAGGGTTTTTTCGGCGCGCTGTGGGCCTATCCCACGGTGGTGCTCTTCACGTTCTCCCTGTCGCGGCGCATGGCCAATGTAGGCAGCATTTTGCTGCTTCTGATCGTCAGCGCCCTGGTGTATCGCTATATCGACCTCGCGTTCACCATTCGATTTTTCGCCACGCTGACGCTCACCATCATCTTCGCCAACATCGTCCTCAGCATCATCGTCGACCTGCATCGCAGGCTCCTCGACCAGGCGGTCGTGGACCCGCTGACCGGCGTCTTCAATCGTCGCCACATGGAGCACAGCTTGAGCGACGCCATCGAACGGCTGCGGCGCAACTCCACCCCGACCTCCC
Source organism: Betaproteobacteria bacterium (assembly GCA_005883665.1). GTDB lineage: Bacteria > Pseudomonadota > Gammaproteobacteria > Burkholderiales > SG8-39 > VBDM01. The sequence continues at coordinate 7,862 of VBDE01000152.1, read as the reverse complement.
TTCTGCTGATGGATGTCGATGGCTTCAAGAGCATCAACGATCAATTCGGCCATGCGAAGGGCGACAGCGTGCTGAAGGAAATCGTTTCGCTGATCGCGAAGCGCTCGCGCAAGCTCGATCTGCTCTTTCGCATCGGCGGGGAGGAATTCATGCTGTTGCTGCCCGACACGAAGGAGGCTGCCGCCGCCGTCGTCGCTGAGCAGCTTCGCGCTTCGATCGCGGAGTCGCGTCTGCTCGATGACCGGCAGCTGACGGTGAGCATAGGGGTCAGGGAACTTCAACCCGGCGAATCACCGGACTCGTGGATGAAGCACGCCGATGACGCCCTGTATGCGGCCAAAAAGGCGGGCCGCAATCGAGTGGTTTGCGCAGGGGCACAGCGCGCTTGACGCCGCCGGAGCGCGCGTGTATAAGGAGCGCGCAGGATTCTCCAAGTCGAGATCGTCTGGTCCAGCTGCAGCCGCTTACGCACGCTCATCTCATCAGGTCGCCGTTTTTTCTCTCCCCTTGAAGTTCCCGCGCTCCGGGCGAAAGCCTTCTTTTTAATTTTTTAGGAAATGTGCAAATGAGTACAGGTACGGTCAAGTGGTTCAACGACTCCAAGGGTTTCGGGTTCATCACCCCGGACGGTGGCGGCAAGGATCTGTTCGCCCACTTCTCGGCGATCCAGGGCAGCGGCTTCAAGTCCCTGAAGGAAAACCAGAAGGTGTCCTTCGATGTCACCGCCGGTCCGAAAGGCGATCAGGCCGTCAACATCAAGCCCATCGCCTGACAAACGGCGCAAGCTGCGAAAAAAAGCCCGGGCAACCGGGCTTTTTCTATGTGGGTTCCCAAAGAGGGGGGCGGGTTGACGTTGCGTGCCGCGAACGCCCATTCCTCGACAGAACGGGGGCGCTTCTATATCCTGCGGCTCCATGGACAAGCGAAAAGCATGGCGGGAACAGGAACAGCAGCTGGTCGAGCGGTGGAACGCGGCCGCGAGCCGGTTCCGCGACGCTCAGGCAGCCTTGTCGACCCCGTCTTCGGAGAACGGCGATGCCGCGCCGCACGAAGAGAAGGTGCTGAAGGCCAAGGCGGCCCGGGCCGAGCTCGAGGCGGTGCGAAAGCAGGTGGCGCGCCTTAAAGTGGAGTTCAGCGCCGGAAAGCGGTACTAGGAAGGCGCAGGCGCCTTTTCCGGCGCTCCGCGCGCCCGAGCGCTACTCGTCGCTGCGGATCCCGGGATAGGCGTCCTTCGCTTCGTGACGCTTCCCGCCCTCGTCGTACCAGTGGAGCTTCCCCGGCGTCTCGCCCTTGGTGAGCTTGTGCGAGCTGTCGCAGAAGGGCAGGTTGTTTGAGAGTCCGCAGGCGCAGATGTATTGGGCCTCGCCGCCGATCTTGACTTCATAGGGATGGTCGCGGTTGCGCTTTACGATTCGTGCCATGCGGGTCTCCTCAACTGTCTGGTTTGTCGGTTCATAATAGACTCAAACTCGGCGCTCGGCGTTCCCTGCAGGGAGGGAAATGAAAGTTCGATCGACGGCCTTCACTCTCGCCGCGGTACTCGCGGGGATCTCGGCCGCCGCGGCCCAGAGCTACCCGTCGCGGCCGGTCACGATGGTGGTGCCGTTTGCCGCGGGTGGGCCGGTGGACACGATCGCCCGCATCGTCGGCGCCCCGATGGGGAAGGCGCTCGGCCAGACCATCGTGGTGGAAAATGTCGTCGGCGCGTCCGGCACCCTCGGTGTGGGCCGGGTGGCGCGCGCTGCTCCCGACGGCTACACGCTGAGCATCGGCCATTGGGGCACCCACGTCATCAACGGCGCGGTCTATCCGCTGCAATACGACTTGCTCAAGGACCTTGAACCCCTGGCGATGATCGCGAGCAATCCGCTGATGATCGTCGCGAGCTCTTCCGTGCCGGCAAGAGACCTGAAGGAATTGATCGGGTGGCTTAAGGCCAATCCGGGCAAGGCCTCGGCGGGAACCGCCGGATCGGGATCGGCGACGCACATCGGCGGAATCTACTTCCAGAACGCGACCGGCACACGGTTCGAGCTCGTGCCCTACAAAGGCTCGGGGCCGGCGATGCTGGATCTCGTCGGCGGCCGCATCGAACTGATGATCGACCAGGCTTCGAACTCCATTCCGCAGGTGCGCGGCGGCAAGATCAGGGCCTACGCGATCACCGCGAAGACACGCCTCGCGGCGGCGCCTGAAATACCCACCGTGGACGAAGCGGGCCTGCCGGGGCTGCATGTTTCGGTGTGGTACGGAATCTGGGCGCCGCGCGGCACGCCCCGCGAGGTCGTGGCGAGGCTGAACGACGCCATTGTCGCGGCGCTCGCCGATGCGACGGTGCGGGCGCGCCTCGCCGACCTGGGCCAGGAGATCCCGCGGCGCGAGCAACAGACCCCGGAGGCTCTAGCCGCGTTTCACAAGGCCGAGATCGAGAAGTGGTGGCCGATGGTGAAGGCCGCGGGCATCAGGCCGGAATGAAGTTCTCGGTGACCCCCAAGACAGAAACCGCGCGGGACTCGGCGAAGCTCGAATCGATGCGGAACGAAATCAGGCACGTTCACGTGAAAAAAATGCACAGCCGGGAGCTGGGCCTGTTACTGGCGCGGCAGCTCCTCGACGTGGAAGACCTGCACTACGGGCTCTGGGACGCAGACCTCGAACTCAGGCTCAGCAACCTCGCCACCGCCCAGCAGCGCTACAACGACATGCTGATCGCGCAGCTGCCGCGGCCCGAGCGCGAGGTCCGCGTCCTCGACGTCGGCTGCGGCACGGGGCAGCTGCTGCGCCAGCTGCTCGACCGCGGCTACAGCGCGGACGGCGTCATTCCGTCCAAGGACCTCGGCGATGCAGTGCGCCGGAAACTGGCGGATCGCTCGGGCCATCGATCCCGGATTTTCGAGTGCGGATTCGAGGATTTTCCGGTCGAGCAGTGCCGGCGCCACTACGATGTCGCGCTGTTCAGCGAAAGCTTCCAGTACATTTCGCCGTCGGCTTCCCTGCCGATCCTCCAGGCGATCCTGAAGCCCGGAGCGCTGCTGCTCATTTCCGATTTCTTCAAGAGCGATGCGCCCGAGAGCATGAAACGAACGCCCTTCGTCCTCCTCAAGGACGAGGACATCACGCGGCGAGTCAGTCCCAACATGGAGCTGGTGAACGATCTGCTGATGAACAGGATCAAGCCGGCGACGCTCACGATCGGGCGCTACATCGAGGGCCGCCACCCGCTGCTCGTGCGGCTTGCGCTGGCGTTGCTGCGGAAAAAACTGGACAAGGTGAACCACAAATATTTCTCCGGCCACCGAAGCAGGGAGGTCTTCGAGCGCTTCAAGACCTATCACCTGCTGCTTTATCGCCTGCCTTAGCACCGCCCGAATCTTTTCGCGCTCACGCGTTCTCTTCCGCAGGCCGGGTGCGTTCGAACTCCAGGATCGCCCGTTTGACCGGCTCGGGCCACGGGGCCGATTGCCTCGTTTTCGGATCGGCGTTGACGTAGATGAGCTCGCCGCTCGTGATGTGCTCGGCGCCGCGCCAGATGCCGAACACAAGCTGCATCGAGGAGCGGCCGATGCGGCCGACGCGGCAGCCGATGTCGATCAGCTCGTCGTAGGTCGCCGAGCCGTGGTATTCGGCGCTCGCCTTTACCGCGTAGATGTCCGTGCCGAACTTCTCGACGATGTCCTCGGGGTAGCGAAAGCCGATCGCGCGCCAGTACTCCGCGACCGCGACGTCGAAGTAGAGAAAATAGTGCCCGTTGAAGACCACGTCCTGCCGGTCGACTTCCGCCCAACGCACCCGCAGGCTGTGGACGAAGGTGAAATCCTCGCGCTTCATTCGGGGCGGGAGCGGCCGGTGGATTAGACTTCGAGCATACCAGAGCCCCGATGGACGAGATCGTACTGCGCTCGATGCTGAAGTGGCCGGACGTGCCGGCGGTGTACGGCTGGCTCTCGCTCGACCGGCGCGGAAACTGGATGATCAAGACCGTCGCGGGGCGCTTCGAGCGCATCGCCCATGCCGCGGTCAGGGAGTTCATCGGCAGGAATTACGCGTCGGATCCGGAGGGCCGCTGGTATTTCCAGAACGGCCCGCAGCGGGTGTTCGTCGCGCTCGATTACACGCCCTGGGTCTACCGGCTCGACGACGCGGGGCAGGGGCTGCTCGCGCACACGGGGGCCGTGCCGCACTCGCTCGAAGCGGTGTTTCTCGACGACGCGGGCGCGCTCCTTCTCAAGACGGAGATCGGCATCGGAGTGCTGCTCGACCGTGATCTCCCGGGTTTTCTCGAGCGCGTTGCCGACGTCGGCGGCCGGGGGCTCGAGCGGCTCCTGGAACAGGTCGGGCGGGGCGCGGAAGCGCAGGCGATGCTGCAGGGCAAGAAGCTGCCGATCGCTTCCATTTGCGCGGCTGACGTTCCCGGCCGGTTCGGATTTGTCGCACGGCCCGCGCCGCGGGCGGGCGAGCCGGAGTGCTGAGCGGGCCCGGATGTAACCAGGTGTAAAAGGTGTAAAAGGTCGACGCCGGCTCATCGCTGGCGTTACACTTCTAGCGAGCCGAGAGTTCTCCCTGAAAGGAGGCTCAAGATGAACCGACCGATTGCGATTCTGCTGGGTGTGGCGCTGCTGCTGAGCGCGGACGCCGTCTTCGCGCGCGGCGGTAGGGGCGGCGGGGGTCATGCGGGCGGCGGAGGATTCCACGGCGGCGGGACATCGATCGGCTTTCACGGCGGGCGCGGGGGAATAGCGACCGTCGGCGCTCATTTCGGCCATCCCATCGGACGGCCCTTCGTGGGCGTTCGCCCCGGGTTCGTCGGCCGTCCTCCGTTCTTCCATCGCCACCGGGTATTCGTCGGGAGCACGGTCGTGATCGGTGCGCCGTTCTACTATCCCTACTACCCTCCGGTGTACGCGGCCCCGTATGCGGAACCCCCGGCCTATATCGAACAGGGCGGGGGCGTGTATTACTACTGCCCTGACTACAACGATTACTACCCCAACGTTTCCAGCTGTCCCTCGCAGTGGGTGCCGGTCTCGGCGAGCGCGGGCGAAGCCCCGTACTGAAAGCCCGCCGCGGCTAGCCCGTGGTGAGCACGACCTTTCCCTGAACCTTGCGATTCATCATGTCCTTGAGCGCGTCGGCCGCGCGCTCGAGGGGATAGCTTGCGCTCACGAGCGGCTTGATCTTCTTGGCGCGCAGCCACGCCGTCAGCTCCCTCAGGTTCGCCGAGTTGAGATCGCGCTCCCGCCTCGTGAACTCGCCCCAGAAAACGCCCACGATAGCGCAGCCCTTGAGCAGCGCGAGGTTGAGCGGGATCTTCGGGATCTCGCCTGAGGCGAATCCGACCACGAGGTAGCGCCCTTTCCAGGCCATCGCGCGTACGGCGGGCTCGGAATACTTTCCGCCGACCGGATCCAGGGCGATGTCGGCGGCGGCGCCCAGATTCTTGAGGGCTTCGCGTAGGTCCTCGCGCTCGTAGTTGATCGTGACTTCGGCGCCGAAACGCCTGCAGGTCTCGAGCTTCTCGTCGGAGGAAGCGCAGGCGATCACGCGCGCACCGAAGAGCTTGCCGAGCTCCACGGCGGCAAGGCCGACGCCGCCCGCCGCGCCGAGCACGAGCAGCGTTTCGCCCGCCTTGATTCCCGCGCGGTCCTTGAGCGCGTGGTAGGCCGTGGCGTAGACCACGCCGAAGGAGGCGGCGACCGTGAAATCGAGGCCGGCCGGAACCGGCGTGACGAGCGCTTCGTCGACCACGACCTCCTCCGCATAGCCGCCCCAGCGGATGTGCGCCATCACCCGGTCCCCCGGCATGAACCCATGCACGCCCTCGCCGACCTGCCTGACCACGCCGGCGATCTCGCTCCCCGGCGAGAAAGGCAGCTCGGGCTTGAACTGGTACTTGTTCTGGATGAGGAGGACATCGGGGAAATTCACCCCGCTCGCCTTTACGGACACCAGAAGCTGTCCCTTGGCCGGCGCGGGCGACGGGATGTCTTCGACCACCAGCGCGTCGGGCGGCCCCCAGCTCTTGCACAGCACGGCTTTCATGCGCGCCCTATTGCGATCATGCCGGCATCATAGCCGCGTTGCTGTTTCGGCTACAATTGCTGGGCTTCGATGCTCCGAAGGAGGGAGCCATGGCCGAAAACGTGACGCAGCGCGAGCCGCAGTACGTCGGTTTCTGGAAACGGTTCCTGGCGTTCATCATCGACTCGGTGATCATCCTGCTGGTCATCCTTATCGCTGCCTTGGCCATTTACGGCCGCCAATACATAGAGCTGTCCGGGCAGGGGAAAACCCTGATCTTCGACGTCTTGGTGCAAGGTGTGCTTCCAGCGCTGGCAGCGATTCTCTTTTGGCGGTACCGCGGCGCAACGCCGGGGAAGATGCTGATTGGCGCAAGTATCGTCAAT
>VBDE01000152.1:0-1410 GCA_005883665.1 Betaproteobacteria bacterium | reverse complement strand
TTGTTGCCGCATCCACCGTATTGGGCCGGGTGGATCTGCAGGTGTGGCTCCTCATCACGCCGTTGCTGATGTGGGGATTCCTGTGGATCGCCTTCGACAAGCGCAGGCAGGGCTGGCACGACAAGCTGGCCGGAACCGTGGTGATCTACGACGAGGACAGCTGAGTCCCCTCGCAATCGGAACGGGCACAGGAAAGGGGAAGACATGAGCTGGGGATTCTGGATTGTCGTCGGCATCGTCGTCGCGGCCGTGGTGTGGCTGATCTCGATCTACAACGGACTGGTTGCGCAGCGCAACCGCTTCAAGAACGCCTTCGCCCAGATCGACGTCCAGCTGAAACGCCGCTACGACCTGATCCCCAATCTGGTGGAAACGGCGAAGGGCTACATCAAGCACGAGCGCGCGACGCTCGAAGCGGTGATCGCGGCGCGCAATACCGCCCACGCCGCCAACCGGCCCGCCGCGGCCAATCCGGCGGATCCCGAGGCGATGAAGCAATGGATCGCTGCGGAAGCCGGCCTTTCCGGCGCGCTCGGCAGGCTCTTTGCGGTGTCCGAATCGTATCCCGACCTCAAAGCCAACCAGACCATGATGCAGCTATCCGAGGAGCTGACGAGCACGGCAAACAAGATCGGGTTCGCGCGCCAGGCCTACAACGACGCAGTCATGAGCTACAACACTGCGATCGAGAGCTTCCCGGACAACTTCGTCGCCGGCTTCGGCGGATTCAAGGAAGCAACCTCGCTCGAGGCCACCGAGTCGCCCGAGGAGCGCAAGCCGGTCAAGGTTTCTTTCAGCTAGCTTCTCATTTCCTCTCCCGCAGGCGGGAGAGGGTCTGGGTGAGGAGCCTCAGGTGGATTTCTTCGAGCAGCAACACCGCGCTCGCCGCCGCACCGGGCTGATGGTGCTGCTGTTCGTGCTCGCCGTCGTGGTGATCGTCGTCGTGCTCGATCTGGTGGGTGCCTGCGCCTACATGCTCCTGTTCAACCAGCGCATTCTCCGGCACTCGGGCAGCTGGCTCCTGGAGGTTCCCACCCGCGTCTATGTATGGACCACGGTCTCTATCCTGCTTGTCATTGCATGGGGGACCCTCTCGCGCTTGGATAGGCTGTCCGCCGGCGGCACAGCGGTGGCGGAAATGGTCGGCGCGCGCCTTCTGAAACGGAGCACGGACGACCCTGATGAGCGGCGGCTCCTCAATGTCGTCGAGGAGATGGCGCTCGCCTCCGGTATCAGCGTGCCGCGGGCATGCGTGATGGACAGCGAGCGTTCGATCAACGCTTTCGCCGCGGGCTATTCTCCCAACGAGGCGACGGTCGTCGTAACGCGCGGCGCGCTGGAGAGCTTGAACCGCGACGAATTGCAGGGCGTGGTGGCGCACGAATTCAGCCATATCCTGAACGGCGACAT
>VBDE01000151.1 GCA_005883665.1 Betaproteobacteria bacterium | reverse complement strand
ACTTCGAGGCGCGTCAGCCCATGTCCACAGAACCGCGCTTCAACCACTTCCTCGCGCTGGGACCCCACGGCTTCCACCGCGTCGCCTACACCGAGTGGGGAGATCCTCGCGGACAGCACATCGTGCTGTGCGTGCACGGCCTCACGCGCAACAGCCGCGATTTCGACGAGCTCGCCGAGCACCTCGCGGCACGGGGCTGCCGCGTCGTTTGCATGGACGTCGTCGGCCGCGGCGACAGCGACTGGTTCGAGCACAAGGAGGACTACGGATTCGCGCAGTACCTTTCCGACGCCGCCGCATTGCTCGCCCGGGTGACCGCGCCGCCTCACAAAGTCTCGCTTCTGCGCCGGCTCCAGGGAGCGAGCGTGGGGCAGAGAATCGACTGGATCGGGACCTCGATGGGTGGCCTGATCGGGATGATGCTCGCGGCAAAGTCCGATTCTCCTATCCGCCGCTTGGTGCTGAACGACGTCGGGCCGCTCGTGCCCTGGGGTGCACTGGTGCGGCTCAAGCTCTCCACCACCGGGGCAGGCGCGCGTTTCGCGAGCCTCGCCGAGGTCGAGCGCCATCTTCGCGAGACCTGCGCCTCCTTCGGTCCCCTGAGGGACGGGCAGTGGCGGCACCTTGCCGCGCACGGTGCGCGGCGCCGAGAGAACGGAGAGTATTCGCTCGCCTACGACCCTGCGATCGTCGGCACGATGCGCGGCAGCAACGCAGGGGTCGAATTCGGGAGCGACTTCCTTTTCGGCATCGACCTCTGGGGAACCTGGGACGCGGTGCAATGCCCGACCCTGGTTCTGCGCGGGGCGCAGTCCGACCTGCTACCCGAGTCCACCGCTCGGCGGATGCAGGAGCGCGGGCCGCGGGTCAAGCTCGTCGAGTTCCCCGGAGTCGGCCACGCGCCCTGGCTGATGAGCGAGGCTCAGATCGATCCGGTACAGGAATTCATCCTCACGGCCGAACCCCGGAAAGGGGCTGCATGAGGGTTTGCGTGGTCGGTGCCGGCGCGGTGGGCGGTGTGATCGGAGCGTGGTTTGCGAAGGCCGGGCACGAGGTGTCGCTCGTCGCCCGCGGCACTCATCTCGAGGCGATCCGCAGGCGGGGACTGACCTTGATTTCCGGAGGCAAGCGCGAAGTCCATCCGCTGCGCGCGTCGTCGGAGCCCGCCGATTTCGGGGTCCAGGATGCGGTCTTCATCTGCTTGAAGACGCATTCGATCGCTGCGATGCTGCCTCGCCTGAGCGCGCTCGTGGGTCCGGACACCATGGTGATCCCGGCGATCAACGGCCTTCCCTGGTGGTATTTTTTCGGCGAAGGCGGGCGCTTCGATGGCCAGCCCGTCGCCTGCCTCGATCCCGCGGGCACGCTCTTCGAGGCGCTAGCCCCGAGACACATCCTGGGGTGCGTGGTGCACGCCGCGGCGGAGGTGCCCGAGCCCGGGGTCGTGCGCCACACCGCCGGACGGCTTTTTCTGATGGGCGAACCCGATCGCACGAAATCGGCGCGGGCGGAGCACCTCGTGGCGGCGATGAACGCCGCCGGCTTCGAGGCGAGGCAGGCCGAGGACATCCGGGTCGAGATCTGGGTCAAGCTGATCGGAAACCTCTCCTACAATCCCGTCGCGGCCCTCGCGCTCGCCCACATGAACGACATCCACGGCAGCGAGGCGCTGCTCGCGTTGATCCGCGCGATGATGAAAGAAGCGATGCGCGTCGCCGAGGCCTACGGTGTGCGCATACCGATGACGGTCGAGGAGCGCATCGACATTGCAAGACAGCTCGCCGGCGCCAAGATCTCGATGCATCAAGATGTCGACAAGGGCCGGCCGCTCGAGACCGATGCGATCATCGGAGCGGTCGTGGAGCTCGCCCGCAAGGCTGAAATCGCGACGCCGATGATCGACGCCGTCTACGCGCTCATCTCCGAGCGGGCGAAGCACCTGGACAGATAGAGGGCCGCCGGTCAGCGCAGCGAATGCGCGGCGAACAGCGCGGCGCTGAAAACGAGCAGCGCGCCCGCCTGATGCGCCGCGGCAAGAGTAACCGGGACGGCGAGCAGCAGGGTCGCGATTCCCAGGGCGATTTGCAGCGCAAGCGCTGCAAGCAGCAGGTGGGCCCCGAGCCTTGCGCGACTGGATACCGCCTCGCGGCGGACTCGCAGCCAGAACCAGGGCACGAGGAACGCGAGCAGCCAGGCGATCAGCCGGTGATCGAACTGGACGGTCGCCATGTTGCTGAAGAAGTTCAGATACCACGGGTCGAGGGAAAAAATTTCCGGCGGGACGAGGCGGCCGTTCATGAGCGGGAAGGTGTTGTAGGCGAGTCCTGCGCGTATGATCAGTATTGCAAGCGCGGCGGCGAACCGGCGCACCCCTCCGGACACCGCGCTCGCGCGGGGAAAGAGCAGGTCGAGCGCAACCCACAGCATAGCCGCGTAGATCAGGAAGGCGATTCCGAGGTGAGCCGTGAGACGGAACTGCGATACCCTCGGGTTGTCGACCAGGCCCGACTGCACCATGTACCAGCCCAGCGCACCCTGCAACCCTCCCAGCCCGAATATCGCCAAAAGTTTCCACGTCAGCGCGAGATTGATTCTTCTTCGCAGCGCGAACCACAGGAGCGGCAGCAGGAATGCCGCGCCGATCAGCCTGCCCAGGAGCCGGTGGACATATTCCCACCAAAAAATGCTCTTGAAACCCTCAAGGCTCATGCCGGGATTGACGAGCCGGTACTCGGGGGTCTGCTTGTACTTCCCGAAGGTTTCCTGCCATCCGGCGTCGTCGAGCGGCGGCAGGGCGCCGACGATCGGCTGCCACTCGACGATCGACAGGCCCGAGTGGGTGAGGCGCGTGACGCCGCCGACCACCACCATCGCGAACAGCAGCGCGCAGCAGGCGAGCAGCCAGAAAGCGACCGCGCGCTCGGAGAGCGTGCGAGTCATCCCCGCGGCTCCTGCACGACGAGCACCGCGGCGCCGCTGATGCGGCCCTCGCGCAGGCGCGCGAGCGCCTCGTTCGCGCGCTCGAGCGGAAAAGTCTCCACCGAGGTCCTCACCGGAACCCTGGGCGCAAGCGCGAGAAATTCCTCCCCGTCGCGGCGCGTGAGGTTGGCGACCGACACGACGCGCCGCTCGCCCCACAGGATCGCGTAAGGAAACGCCGGAATGTCGCTCATGTGGATGCCCGCGCACACCACCGTGCCGCCTTTGCCCACGGCGCGCAAAGCGGCCGGAACCAGCGCGCCGACGGGCGCGTACAGGATCGCGGCGTCGAGCGGCTCGGGCGGCGCGGCGTCCGAGCCCCCCGCCCATTCGGCGCCGAGCGAAAGGGCGAAGCGCTGTGCCTCTGCGTCCCCGGGGCGGGTGAACGCGAAGAGCCGACGGCCCTGGAAGCGCGCGACTTGCGCGACGATGTGGGCGGCCGCGCCGAACCCGTAGATGCCGAGTGTTCGCGCGTCACCCGCGGCCGCGAGCGCGCGATAGCCGATCAGGCCCGAGCAGAGCAGCGGCGCGGCTTCGGCGGGCGCGTAGCCCTCCGGCAAAGCAAAGCAGTAGCGGCTGTCGGCAAGCGCAAACTCGGCGTAGCCTCCGTCGATGTGATAGCCGGTGAAGCGCGCGCTGTCGCACAGGTTTTCCCGGCCGCTTCGGCAATAGGCGCAATCCCCGCAGGTCCAGCCGAGCCAAGGCACGCCCACGCGCTGCCCGATGCTGAAACGCTCCGAGCGCGCTCCCCGTTCGATGACCTCGCCGACGTCTCGGCAATTCCCCGTCCGCGATGTGAAGGTCGGTGCGGCACACGCCGCACGCGAGAACGCGTAGCAGAAGCTGTCCCGCATCGGGCTTGCCGATTTCGCGATCGACGAGCCGGAGCGGCTTGCCGGCGGCCGCGAGCTGCATCGCGCGCATCTCTTATCCCGTCTTCGACGCGCGGGCGCTTGCGATCGCGGATTTCGTCACTGGATGCTCTGCGGAACATGGGTTAAAGTACAAGCCCCGGGCGGACCGCCCGGGTCGCCCCGGTAGCTTCATCTGCAACAGGAGGCTCGCCATGTTTGCGATCGTGTACAAGTCGGACGGCGTTCCGATCTGCGTCCAGATGCCAGGGGTCTCGCCCGACCCCGTCGTGGTCTGGAGCTCGGAAAGCGCGGCCAAGGCGTTCATCGACAGCAAGGGCGGCGGCAAGGAGTTCCAGCCGGTCTCGGTTGACGAGCAGGCGATGGAGAAAATGGCCAAGGCGCTCGGCTGTCCGGTCGAAAGACTCATGGTGGAGCCCTATCCGTCCTAGAGCGATACCTCGACGTTGTCGATCAGTCGCGGCCTCCCGAGCCTCGCGGCGCCGAGGACAACGAGGTTGCGATCGGAGGGTGACGGCGGTTGCAGGTCGGATTGCCTCCTGATCGCGACGTAGTCCGCCGCCCACTTCTCATTGAATCTCGCCAATGCCTCTGCTTCGAGCCTCGAGTAGTCGCGCCGCCCCGCGAGCAGCGCGGCGCGGACTTCCTGCAGGATCCGGTACAGCCGCGCGGCTTCGGTCCGCTCCGCCGGCGTCAGGTAGGCGTTGCGCGAGCTGAGCGCGAGCCCATCCTCTGCGCGCACGGTTTCCGCCGGGATGATCTCAACGGGGAGCGCGAGCTGCTTCACCATGTCCCGCAGCACCACGTACTGCTGGTAGTCCTTCTTGCCGAAGATCGCGGTGTGCGGGGAGACCATGTTGAAGAGCTTCAGCACCACGGTGGCAACGCCGCGGAAGTGCCCGGGCCGAAACGCGCCCTCGAGGATGTGCTGGAGGTCCGAAGGCTCGACCACGAAGGTCTGCGGCTCCGGGTAGATCTCCGCCTCGGTCGGCGCGAACACCACGTCAACGCCCACGTCTTCCATCATTTCCGCATCGGCCTGCAGGGTGCGCGGGTAGCGCTCGAAGTCCTCCTTCGGCCCGAACTGGATCCGGTTGACGAATATGCTGACGACGGTGCACGCGGCGCGATGCTTCGCCAGGCGCATCAGCTGGATGTGGCCCGCGTGCAGATTGCCCATTGTCGGGACGAAGACGTTGTCGGGCTCGCGCTGCAGCCGCTCGCGCAGATCCCTCACCGAAGTGACGATGTCCACCGCCCGTCCTAGAAACTGTGCTCTTCGGCGGGGAAGCTGCCGTCTCTGACGGCGCGCACGTAGCGCTCCGCCGCGTCGGCGATGCTGGACGCGCCGCGCATGAAGTTCCTCACGAACCTCGCCTTCTTTCCGGGAAACACGTCGAGCATGTCGTGCAGGACCAGGACTTGGCCTGAGCAGTCCGGGCCGGCGCCGATGCCGATGGTCGGGATGCGCAGGCGCTGCGTGACCTGCTCGCCGAGCTTGGCCGGTATCGCCTCGAGCACGATGAGCCCCGCGCCGGCCGCCTCGAGCTCCACGGCGTCCTCGATCAGCTTCTGCTCGGCGTCCTCGCCCTTGCCTTGCACGCGGTATCCGCCGAACTGATGCACCGATTGCGGCGTGAGGCCGAGGTGGCCGCATACCGGAACGCCGCGCCGGGTGAGAAATCGTATCGTGTCGGCGAACTCCGCGCCGCCTTCGAGCTTGACCATCTGCGCGCCGGCCGCCATCAATTCCGCCGCGCTGCGGAACGCCTGCTGCGGCGATTCCTGATAGCTGCCGAAGGGCATGTCGGTGACGAGGAAACTGCGCTTGCTGCCGCGCGCGACGCAGCGCGTGTGGTAGGCCATGTCGGCGAGCGTCACCGGCAGCGTGGTCTCGTGTCCCTGCAGCACCATGCCGAGCGAGTCCCCGATGAGGAGGCTGTCGAGACCCGCTGCGTCGAGCATCGCGGCGAAGCTCGCGTCGTAGCAGGTGAGCACGGCTATCTTCACGCCATCGTCGCGCAGCTTCTGCAGCGCCTTGATGGTCACTCGCGTCATCCTAGTCTCCCCAGTTGAAAAACTCGCGGTTGCCGCGCATCGCTCCCACGCGCTCGATGAGCAGGTCGAGGTCGCGATCCTGGCTCACGAAGTTGAGCTTTTCGGAATTCACGATCAGGACCGGGCTCCCGTTGAAATGATAGAAAAAACGGTTGTAGCTGTCGGCGAGCAAGGCGAGATATTCTGCGGTGATCGGCCGCTCGAATTCTACCCCGCGCCGGCGCACCCGCTCGTAGAGCGTCTCCGGCTGCGCCTGGAGGTAGATCACGAGATCGGGTTTCGGAGCCTGCGGCTTGAGCGAGTCGTATATCTGTCGATATAGATACAGCTCGTCGCCCGAGAGCGTCAGGCGCGCGAACAGCGGGTCCTTCTCGAGGAGAAAATCGCAGACGGTGAGCCGGGTGAAGAGGTCCATCTGCGCGAGCTCCCGCAACTGGCCTATCCGCTGGAAAAGGAAGAACAGCTGTGTCGGCAGGGCGAAGCGGGACATGTCCTGGTAGAAGCGCGGCAGGAACGGATTCTGCTCCGGGTGCTCCAGGACCAGGGTCGAGTTCAGCCGGCCGGCCAGACGCTTGGCGAGGCTTGTCTTGCCGACGCCGATCGGGCCTTCGACTACGACATAGTGATATTTCGAGAGCGGCACGAGGCTGGGGCTCGCGGAAAGGGGCGCCCATCATACACGCGCCGCAACCGAGGGCTCGCGCGCGGCGCTATCGCCACAGATCGACGGCTTCGCCGCGCCCGCGCAGCTCGTCGGCGCGCGCCTGGAGGAAGCGCTGGAAGTTCGGCTCGCGCAGGTAGGCCCCGCTCGCGACGTATTCGAGCGAGCCCCAGAGGTGAAACGGGCGCAGGTAGGCTTCGATGCGGAACGCCTCCCTGCCGTCCGTGCCGAAGAAAACCACCGAAGGCGTGTAGGAGAGTCCGAGCGAACGCGCCCAGTCTTCGGCCGGGAGCCTGTCTCCCTCCGGAGTCGTCACCGGAGTGCGCTCCCCGAGCGCGAACCGCGCCACGTCGAAGCGCTTCAGCGCCTCGGCGATTCCCGCTCGGCGAAAGCTCTCGCGGTGCAGCTCGTCGCAGGCAGCGCAGGACGGCGTCTCGAAGAAGACGGCGAGCGGCCTTGCGCGGTGCCTGCGCAGATCGTAGGGCGGCTTGAGGAAGAAGGGCTCGTCGTGCAGCTGCTCGCCTGCCGGCTCCCGGACCGCGGTGCGCAGGTACTCGGCGAGCGCGATTTTCCTTTCCCTGCGGCCGGCGACCCAGTCGAGCACGGCCTCGAAGCGGTGCGGCGGATAGTAGCCGTTCAGCCGCGCCACGACCCCGCCGCGCTCGTCGAAGAAGACGAGCGTCGGCGTGAACTGGATTTTAAGGAAGGCCGCGAGACGCTTCTCGGAGAATTTCCTTCCGTCGGTCCAGGTCACCTCGCGGTCGCCCCAGATGTTGAGCGAAACCGCGAGGAATTTCTTTCGCGCCTTGTCGGCGATCGCCTTCTGGCTGAAGTTGGTCAGGATCAGCTCCTTGCAGTAGGGGCAGCCGTTCTGCTCGAAGAGAATCATGAGCCGCTTGCCCTCGCGCGCGGCTTGGGCCACGTCTTCCCGGAAATCAAGGAGAGTCTCGGTGAACCACGGCGGCAGGGCGATGCGCGTACCACGCGAAGGTCATGAACACGTTCGAGAGCGCGAGCAGTCCGACGGTCTGTGCAAGAACGCTGGAGTTCATCGCTTATCCAATCTTCTCTATTTTCTGATCGGTGCATACGGCAAGGAGCGCAGCGGCCCTGCCCTTGCCCGGGATCGCGATGTCCGGCGCGATCTCGGCGAGGGGCGCGAGCACGAATGCGCGCTCGTGCATGCGAGGGTGGGGAACAATGAGCCCGGGCTCTGCGATCACGCGATCGCCGTAGAGCAGCAGATCGAGGTCGAGCGTGCGCGGCGCGTTGGGTAAGGTCCGCACGCGCCCGAAACGGGCCTCGGTCGCGAGCAGCTCGCCGAGCAGCGCCTGCGCGCCGAGGCGGGTCTCGATCTCGGCGACCGCGTTGATGAAGTCCGGCTGGACCGCGTAACCGACCGGAGCGCTGCGGTAAAGCGAAGACGCGGCGAGGAGCCGCGTGC
>VBDE01000150.1:1449-4809 GCA_005883665.1 Betaproteobacteria bacterium | reverse complement strand
AGGGCCTTGTCATCGGCCGTGTTGGCCGTGACATCGGCGCGCAGGAGGAGCATCCGGCCCAGCCGTGCCTGTACCTGCGGATCGCTGAAGGTGAAGCGCTCCATTTCCTTGCACGACACGCACCAGTCCGCGTAGAAATCGAGCATCGCGACTTTGTCTGCCGTCTTCAGACGCGCGTCCAGGTCGAGCGCTTTGACCGTTTCGAACGGCAGCGGCTTTTGCGCCGGTGATTCGGCAAAAACGCCCGAAAGAGGCTGCAGCGGATCGCGCGCCCCCGATAACGCCCCGATGGACTGGGCGACGCCGGCAATCAAGGCAAGGATGCCGACTGCCTTCCACAGCCGGTCCCAGCCCGACGCGTCCCCGCCCAAAGGCTCGAGCGCACGCAGGAATACCCCTGATCCGATGAGCAGCATCGCCCAGAGGAACATCTGAACCGCCACCGGAATCACCGGCGAGATGACCCAGATCGCAACGCCTAGAAGCAGGACCCCAAAAAATTGCTTGACCGCGCGCATCCACTGGCCCGCCTTCGGCAGGAGCATGCCTCCGGAAACGCCGACCAGAACAAGCGGCGCGCCCATCCCGATCGCCATGGAGAAGAGCGCCGTTCCACCGAGCACGGCGTCGCGTGTCTGGCCGATGTAGAGCAGCGCACCCGCGAGGGGCGCGGCGACGCAGGGAGAAACGATCGCAGCCGAGAGCGCTCCCATCAGCACCACCGCGCCCCAGTGCCCGCCCCCCAGCCGGTTGCTCGCCTCGGTGAGCCGCGCTTGCCAACTTGAAGGCAGCTGCAGCTCGTAGAAACCGAACATGGACAACGCAAGTCCCACGAAGACTGCCGCGAACGCTCCCAGCACCCAGGCGTTCTGCAGCGCCGCGGAAAGCAGGTTCCCGGAAAACGCCGCCGCAATTCCGATGGCGGTATAAGCCACCGCCATGCCGAGGACGTAAGCGAGCGAGACGAGCACAGCGCGCCCGCGCGTAAGCTCTTGGCCTTCGCCCACGATGATTCCGGACAGGATCGGGACCATCGGCAGGACACAAGGGGTGAACGTGAGCAGAAGCCCGGCTCCGAAAAACACTGCCATGACAAGCCAGAGCCGGCCGGACTCCAGAACACCCGTGAAGCGCACGTCGTCGCTCGCCGCGGTCACGCGCTCCGGCGAAGAGGCAAACGGCTCGTTTTCCTTGAAGATCGACGAACGCGATCCGCCCAGCGAAGCAAGGCGAAGGTCAGCGCTTTGCACCTGCGGTACATAGCACACGCCCAAATCGGCACAGCCCTGCGAAGTTACGAGGAGCTTCAAGCCCTCGGCGCCGGCCGCCTCGACCGGCAGGCGTATGCGCACTTCCTTGCGGTAGATTTCCTGTTTGCCGAAGAACTTGTCCTCGTGGACCTGCCCCTTCGGAAACTGAGGCGCGCCGAGCGTCACCGAAGCGGGCTCGGCTGCGAAACGGAAGCGCTCGCGGTAAAGGTAGTAGCCGTCGGCTATGGCGTAACGCACCTCTACCGTGGCGGCATCGAGCGCCAGCGCCGAAAAGCGGAACGCCTTGTCGGGCTCGAGCAGATCGTCGGCGTTCGCCGCGCGCGCAGGCGGCAGCGCGCACAAGAGCAACAGAACGATGAGCGCAACTCGGTGCATGAGATCTAGGCGGGTCGCGTTTCCGAATCGATCCAGTCAAGGTACGCGGGCAATCCCCCCGTCAATCGGACCGCGATGATCTCGGGAAGTTCGTAGGGATGGCCGGAGCGGATCGCCGCTTCCAGGTCAGCGTAGCGGTCGCTGGTGGTCTTGATGAGCATCGGGAATTCCTCGGCGTCCTCGGTCTTGCCCTTCCAGCGATAGATCGAGCGGCACGGCGAAAGGATATTGATGCACGCAGCGAGGCGCTTTTCGACGAGCTCATGCGCGAGCCTTGCGGCGCTGTCGCGGTCGGGCAGATTGGTGATGACGAGATAGGCGTCCGCGGCCTTCATGCGCCGAGTTCCGCCTTCATGCGTCGGTTGGGAAGGCGCAGCGTACACGAATCGCCGTGGTAACATGGCGCCGCGTCCGCGCGGCGCGCGATGTCACCGCAACCGATGATGAGCAGATTTTCCACGAACGGATTCTACCCCGCGCACCGATGACGCATCAGGTCACGATCCGCAACACCGGCCACCGGTTTCCGGCGCAGGACGGCGGGACGATCCTCCAATCCGCGCTCGATGCAGGTCTCGTGCTCCCTTATGGCTGCCGCGACGGCGCCTGCGGCAGTTGCAAGGGGAAGCTCGTCGATGGCCGGATCGACTACGGCCGATACTCGGAAAAGGCGCTCACCGCGCAGGAGCGCGAACAGGGCTATGCCCTCTTTTGCCAGGCGAAGCCGCTGTCGGACGTGGTGATCGAGGCGCGCGAAGTGCGCAAAGCGGGCGATATCCAGGTGAGGAAGCTTCCCGCGCGCGTGCAGAAGCTCGAGCGCGCGGCGGACGACGCCATGATCGTCTATCTGAAGCTCCCCGCGAACGAGCGCCTGATGTTCCTGCCGGGCCAGTACATCGACATCCTCTTGAAGGACGGCACGCGGCGGAGTTTTTCCATGGCCAACGCGCCGCACGACGACGAATACGTTCAGCTGCACGTGCGCCACGTACCCGGCGGCGCGTTCACCGACCACGTGTTCCGGACCATGAAGGAGCGCGATATCCTGCGCTTCGAGGGGCCGTTCGGCACGTTCTTCCTGCGCGACGAATCCGACAAGCCCATCGTGCTCGTCGCCTCGGGCACGGGATTCGCGCCGATCAAGGCGCTCATCGAGGCCGCGTTCAAAAAAGGCGTCGCCCGCCCCATGAGGCTTTACTGGGGCGCGCGCCGCCCGAAGGATCTTTACCTGAACGGGTTGGCCGAGCGCTGGGCCGCCGAGCATCCGGGGTTTGAGTACGTGCCGGTGATTTCCGACGCGCTGCCGGAAGACAAGTGGGCCGGCCGGACCGGATTCGTGCACCGCGCGGCGATGGAGGACCTGTCCGACCTTTCCGGCCACCAAGTCTACGCTTGCGGCGTTCCGATCATGGTGGATTCCGCGCGGCGCGATTTCATCCAGAAATGCCGCCTGCCCGAAAACGAGTTCTTCGCCGATTCCTTCACCACCGCCGCCGACAAGGCACCGTAGCGCGCGCCGGAGGCCTAGTCCACCGTCACGCCGTACTGGGCCACGAGCTTCGTCCAGCGCTCGATCTCCTCCTGCATGAACCGGTGCTGTTCGCGCGGCGGAATGACGAGAACGCGGCCGCCGTCGCGCTCGATGCGCGCGGCGAATTCCGGATCGGCGACGATGCCGGCCAGAGCTTTGCGCAGGATTTCCACGACCGGGGCG
>VBDE01000150.1:0-1424 GCA_005883665.1 Betaproteobacteria bacterium | reverse complement strand
AGGCCGAACCAGCTCTCGCCTTCGAATTTTGCGAGACCCGTTTCGTTGATCGCCGGCACCTCCGGAAGATGCCCCGATCTTCCGGCAGAGGACACAACCAGACCCTTGAGGCGCCCCGACTGGACGTACTGCTTGGACGCCGACATGTTGTCGAACAACAGGTCGAGGCGTCCCGCCATCATCTCCTGGTGGGCGGCGGCCGCGCCTTTGAAGGGCACGTGCAGAGCATCCATGCCCAGGCTCTTGAAGAGGATCGTTCCCCAGACGTGCTGCAAGGTCCCGATTCCGGCCGATCCGTAGGTGAGCCGCCCGGGCCTGTCTTTCGCGTATTTGACGAGCTCGGCAAGATTTGAAACCGGAAGATCGGACCGCGCGAGGAGCACGAACGGATAGGCGGAGGTAAAGCCGAGCGGCACGAAATCGCGCAGCGGATCGTAAGAGATGTTCTTGATCAGAACCTTGTTCATGACGATGTTGAAGATGCCGCCGACGAGCAGCGTATAGCCGTCGGCGGGCGCTTTGGCGACGTACTCGGTTCCGACGAGCGATCCGGCGCCGGTACGGTTTTCGACGATCGCCGGCTGGCGCAGCAGCTCGCCGAGCTTCTGGGCCACGTTGCGGCCGAGGATGTCGGTTCCGCCGCCCGGCGCCTGCGGCACGATCAGGCGGATCGGCCGCGACGGGAAATCCTGCGCGCCGCAGGTGACCCCCCAGAACAGAAGCGGCACGGCCCACAGGTGCGCGAGCGCACGGTGCCTTGCGTCAAACACGGCGAGTCCTCCATCGCTCATATTCCTGCTTGCCCGATGACCTCGCCGAGATAGGCCTCGCGCACCCGGGGATCGACGAGCAGCGCGCGCGCTTCTCCCGAGAGCGTGATCTCCCCGCTTTCCATGACATAGGCGCGGCGGGCCAGCGCAAGCGCGCTTCGAGCGTTCTGCTCCACGAGCAGCACCGTGACTCCGGTGCGGTTGATGTCGCGAATCCTTCGGCCTGCTCATGAGAGCGCGCCCGATGGCGAGCATCTGCTGCTCGCCGCCGGACAGCGTGCCCGCGGTCTGGCGGCTCCGTTCCGCAAGCCGAGGGAAGATCTCGAACACCCGGGCGCGGTCCGGCTGGACTTCGGCGTCAGCGCGCACGTATGCACCCATCGCGAGATTTTCCTCGACGCTCAACTGCGCGAACACGCCGCGTCCCTCGGGCACCATGACGAGGCCCGCGCGCGCGCGCCGGAACGCGGGAACGCCGGCGAGATCGCTGCCGTCGAAGCGCACCGCGCCCGGCGCCGTCGGCACGAGGCCCGAGATCGCGCGCAGCGTCGAGGATTTTCCTGCACCGTTTGCACCGATGAGACACACCATCTCACCCGCGCCGACTTCCAGGTCGATGCCTTTCACGGCGCGGATCCCGCCGTAACGGACCTC
>VBDE01000149.1 GCA_005883665.1 Betaproteobacteria bacterium | reverse complement strand
CGCTCGCCAGAATATCCAAGGGTGCACGGGCAATCGTCCACCCGCTCACCTGGTTCAAGGTCGTCAAGGTACTTACGGCGGCCCAGACGCAGCCCGTCGTACGGGCTGCCCCACAGGTAGTGTTGAAATACTTGGGTGGGTACTTGGGAACGGATCTGTCTGAAAGTGAGCGCGCGTCGATCTTGATCAATCACTATACATTCCTCAAGGATCGCGTCGAACAAGGTTTCTTTCGGAAGATCGTTGACGGAAGGCCCGAGCTGTGGAAACACGTAGTCAGCAACGGCGATATCCGCATCTGCGTGGCCTTTCCAGTTACGAATCATGACGAGGGCGATCTGTCGCTGATCTTTCAGAGCGATGGTATTGATATCTATACCCTCTCCTTTACGATTGGTCCGGGAGGCGTTGCGGGTCTGGCTGCAGACCATGCGATCTACATCGCCCGCGTGCAAGGCAAGGCGAGAGGGCTACAGCTGATCAGGAAGGCGACGAAGGACTGCCTGGACATTTCGCCCGCAGCGTTGCTCCTCGCTGCCACTGAAGGAGTCGCCACGGCGCTGGAACTCGGTCATATCGTCGGAATCGGCGCAGACGCGCAGATTTCGGCGCACGCCGATTCGAGACCCGAAGGACTGGTTCACGCGTACGACGAGTTCTGGATGGCGTCGGGAGGATTGAGGCTGGACCGGAACATGTACTATCTGGCGGTCCCATTGCCGGAGAAGCCGATCAAAGCCATCAAGCGCAATCACCGCTCGCGGGTGCTGCACAAACGTGCCTTTAGGAAGCTCGTCAAGGAACAGGTCTGCCGCGAGTTTAGCGCCCTTGCTCTGCATCCGCGTGACCACTAGCCTGTCGGAGCGCCGCGCAGAAGAGTAAGGAATGAAAATCGCCAGATCAGTGTCGATCGTGCCCGCAGTCGTTCTGCTGTTGTCGCTTTCATGCGGTTGCGCGACCTACCGGACGATCTCGACGGCCGAGCAAGGAAGCCCGAAGGTGTTCAGCGGCGCGCGCCTCGACGTGAGCGCGATCCTGGGGGACGAGTTCGCGTTGCGAAGATTCAAAGCCGATCCGCCGAGGTATCCGCTGGTCGATCTTCCCTTCAGTATCGCGCTGGATACGGCAATTCTTCCCTTGACGGTTCGCGCGGCAACCGGTGAGCGAACTCCGTACGCGGCGCGGCCCTCAGATCTCCACGATCAGGTCGGGCCTGAACCCGGTCGCTTCGTCCGGATAGCCGCGCGGGTTGCAGATCACCCGCGTGCCGCCCGCGCGGTAGTCGAAAAACGTGTGCGTGTGTCCGTGGATCCACAGCGCGGCGCTCCCCATCGCTTCCCCGAGATCCACAACGAACCCGGGGTTGGCGCGATGACCCACGAAGGCCGGAGCGATCGAGAGCGGGTGCGGCGCGAAATGGGTGATGACGACCGTTTTTCCCGTGAAAGGCGCGGCGAGCGCCGCGGCGAGCCAGGCGCGGTGCCGGGCGCAGAGCGCGATCGCGTCCTCCGGCGCGAAGGCGCGGGAGCCGTAGCGGATCAATTGATAGTCGGGATTCAGCTTGCGTGCGCTTTCGATCACGGCGGGGCGTTCCTTTTGCGGCGCGAGCGAGTAGTCGGTCCACAGGGTGCAGCCGAGAAAACGAACGCCGTCGAGGACGATTTCGCTGCAATCGAGCAGCTCGACCGCGAGCTTGCGCGCGGCCGCTTCCATGGCCTCCTGCACCGCTTCGAACTCGCCCTCGTAGTACTCATGGTTGCCGGCGAGATAGAGCACGGGGCCGCGGAACGTTTCTCTTGCCCAATCGATTCCGGCCGCGCCGTTGCCGATGTCCCCGGCGAGCACGATCGCGTCGGCGTCGAAGGTCGGAATAGACTCGGATTCGCACGTGAAGACTTGAGGAATAGCCGGGTTTTGACGGATGTTTGCGCCATTATCGCCAAGCCGGGCCCGCATCGCATGGAATCCGGCGTATGATCGCGCGACTTCAGGTCGAGCGCGGAGCCGGAGAGCGGCTCGCCGGCCCGCTGGGGCTCAAGGAGGTCTCATGGCAAAGTGGGTACGCGTCGCCTATCAGGGGCGGGAATACTTCGGCAAGCTCGAGGGCGACGCCGTCCGGGTGCACTCGGGCAGCATGTTCGCGGGGCCGGAGGCGACGTCCCAGACAATTCCCCTGGCTGCCGCCAAGCTGCTCACGCCGAGCGTGCCGAGCAAGATCGTCGCGCTGA
Organism: Betaproteobacteria bacterium; assembly: GCA_005883665.1. GTDB lineage: Bacteria > Pseudomonadota > Gammaproteobacteria > Burkholderiales > SG8-39 > VBDM01. The sequence goes on along the minus strand of VBDE01000149.1, from coordinate 3,358 downwards.
TCGACAACTTTCACGAGCTCGTCGCGAAGCTCGACCACGCGGTCCCCACGGAGCCCCTGTATTTGCTCAAGGGCAGCAACTCGCTCCTTGCGCACGGCGAGTCGATCCGCGCGCCGAAATCCTACAGCGGAAAGGTGGTGTACGAGGGCGAGCTCGGCATCGTCATCGGCAAGCGCACGAGCGGCGTGCTCGCCGGCGACGCTGCACGGCATATTTTCGGCTACACCTGCATCAACGACGTCACCGCGATCGAGATCATCGCGAAGGACCCGGTCTTTGCGCAATGGACGCGCGCGAAGAGCTTCGACACCTTCGGGGCGTTCGGTCCCTGGATCGAAACCGAGGTCGATCCCGGCAAGCTCATCGTAAAAACCATCCTCGACAACCAGGAGCGCCAGAACTATCCGCTTTCGGACATCGTCTTTCCGCCGGAGAAGCTGGTGAGCCTGATTTCCCAGGACATGACGCTCGAGGCGGGCGACGTGATCGCCTGCGGCAGCTCGGTCGGCGTGGGCTCGATGAAACCCGGGAGCACGGTGAGCATCGTCATCGAGGGCGTGGGCACGCTCACCAACAAGTTCGAATAGGGAACCGGCTCCGACCGGCGAGAGCACCAGACGGGCGGGCGGGAAGTCAGCGCCGTTTCCGCCTTTGCCGCCGGTTCGCGGCGATGCGCATGCGCAGCGCGTTCAGGCGGATGAATCCGGAGGCGTCGGCCTGGTTGTAGGCGCCGCGGTCGTCCTCGAAGGTCGCGATCCCCGGATCGAAGAGCGAGTCCGCCTTCGAGTCGCGGCCGACGACGGCAACGTTGCCCTTGTAGAGCTTGAGCCGCACGCGGCCGTTCACGCCGAGCTGCGAGGCGTCGATCAGGGTCTGAAGGAGCTTCCGCTCCGGGCTCCACCAGTACCCGTTGTAGATGAGCGAGGCGTAGCGCGGCATCAGTTCGTCCTTGAGGTGGGCGACCTCGCGTTCCAGGCAGATCGACTCGATCGCCCGGTGCCCTTTCAGCATGATCGTGCCGCCCGGCGTCTCGTAGCAGCCGCGCGACTTCATGCCGACGTAGCGGTTCTCGACCAGATCCAGGCGCCCGATGCCGTGCTTTCCGCCGAGGCGGTTCAGTTCCGCGAGCGCCTTTGCGGGGCTCAGCTTTTTCCCGTTCACTGAGACGATGTCGCCTTCCCGGTATTCCAGCTCGGCGACCTCGGCGCGCTTGGGAGCCTTCTCGGGCGAAACGGTCCAGCGCCACATGTCCTCCTCGGGCTCGCGCGAGGGGTCCTCGAGGATGCGGCCCTCGTACGAAATGTGCAGGAGATTCGCGTCCATCGAGTAGGGAGACCCGCTTTTTTTCCTGCCCTCGATCGGGATGCCGTGCTTCTCCGCGTACTCGAGCAGCTTTTCGCGCGAAGTCAGGTTCCATTCGCGCCAGGGGGCGATCACGCGGATATTCGGCTCGAGCGCGTAGTAGCCGAGCTCGAAGCGCACCTGGTCGTTGCCCTTGCCGGTTGCGCCGTGCGCCACGGCGTCCGCTCCGGTCTTGCGGGCGATCTCGATCTGCCGCTTGGCGATGAGCGGGCGGGCGATCGAAGTGCCCAGAAGATACTCGCCCTCGTAGATCGCGTTCGCCCGGAACATGGGAAACACGAAGTCGCGCACGAACTCCTCGCGCAGGTTGTCCACGAAGATCTCCTTCACGCCCAGCTTGCGCGCCTTTTTCCGCGCGGGCTCCAGCTCCTCGCTCTGGCCGATATCGGCGGTGAACGTGACGACCTCGCAGCCGTAGGTGTCCTGCAGCCATTTGAGGATGACTGAGGTGTCGAGCCCGCCGGAGTAGGCGAGGACGACCTTCTTGACCTTGTCTTTCACCTTCTCACCTTTTTGTCTTTGCTCTTCTTCACCTTGCCGAGCAGGAGAAATTCCATCAGAGCCTTCTGCGTATGCAGCCGGTTCTCCGCCTCCTCCCAGACGACGCTCTGCGGCCCGTCGATCACCTCGGCGGCCACTTCCTCGCCGCGGTGCGCAGGCAGGCAGTGCATGAACAGAGCGTCCTTCTTCGCCGCGCGCATCATGTCCGCGTCCACCTGCCAGTTCTCGAAGTCGCGCCCGCGCTCTTCCTTCTCCGACTCGAAGCCCATGCTGGTCCACACGTCGGTGGTGACGAGATCGGCGCCGCGCGCGGCGTCCATCGGGTCGGCGAAGCTCTCGTAGTTCGCATCGTCGTAGATCCCGGCCCGCTCGGGTTCCACCTCGTAGCCGGGCGGGGTCGAGACATGCACGTTGAAATCGAAGATCGTCGCCGCCTGAAGCCAGGTGTTGCACACGTTGTTCGAATCTCCGATCCACGCCACCGTCTTGCCCCGGATCGACCCGCGGCGCTCGACGTAGGTGTAGATGTCGGCGAGCACCTGGCAGGGGTGGTACTCGTTGGTGAGGCCGTTGATCACCGGGACGCGCGAGCTCGCCGCAAAGCGCGACAGTATCTCCTGCTGGAAGGTGCGGATCATCACCAGATCGCACATTCGCGAGATCACCTGCCCGGCGTCCTCGACCGGCTCTCCCCGCCCCAGTTGCGAGTCCCGCGTGTACAGATAGATCGCCGCGCCGCCGAGCTGGTGCATGCCCGCCTCGAACGAGAGGCGTGTGCGGGTCGAGGGCTTCTCGAAGATCATGGCGAGGGTACGGTCTTCGAGCGGCCAGTAGCGCTCGTAGCGCTTGAACTTGTCCTTGATCCAGCGGCTGCGCGCGAACAGGTGCTCGTACTCCTCGCGCGAGAAGTCCTTGAACTGGAGGTAGTGCCGCAGCCGGACCTGCGCTTTTTTCATGCGCGCGCGGGCATCGCCGGGGCGGGCTGCGAGAGGAACGAGCGCACCAGCGGAACGAGGATGGAAAGCACCTGGCGGGCTTCGCCTTCGTTCATCACGAGCGGCGGCAGCAGGCGGATCACCTTGTCCATGGTGACGTTGATGAGCAGGCCCGCCTCCAGGGCCTGCCCGACCAGATCTCCGCAGGGCCGGTCGAGTTCGACGCCGATCATCAGGCCGTGACCGCGTACCTCGGCCACGCCCGGACGTCCCGCGAGCGCCTCGCGCAGCCCGGCGAGCAGGATCCCGCCGATGCGCTCGGCGTTCTTCATGAGACCTTCCTCCTCGATGGCGGCAAGCGTCGCGAGGGCCGCCGCACAGGCGAGCGGATTGCCGCCGAACGTGGAACCGTGAGTTCCCGGTTTGAACACCTTGGCCGCGGCTCCGCGTGCGAGGCAGGCCCCGATCGGCACGCCCGAGGCAAGGCCCTTGGCGAGCAGCGCGACGTCGGGCTGAATCCCGGCGTGCTGATAGACGAACCACTTGCCGGTGCGGCCCAG
>VBDE01000148.1 GCA_005883665.1 Betaproteobacteria bacterium | reverse complement strand
CGCCGAATTCGCCGAGAGCAAATTCAAGCCGGTCAACGGCGAATGGGACGCGGACGTCAAGCCGGAGAACGTCAAGCGCGTGATCGTGTGCAGCGGCAAGGTGTTTTTCGATCTGCGCGAGGGACGCAAGGCGCGCGCCATCAGGGACGTCGCCATCATACGCATCGCCCAGCTCTACCCCTTCCCGCACGACGAGTTCCAGGAGCAGATCGATCTTTACCGCAATGCACCGGAGGTCCTCTGGTGCCAGGAGGAGCCAGCGAATCAGGGCGCGTGGTACTGGATCCAGCGCCTCCTCCTGAGCCATATGCGCGAGGACCAGATCCTCGCCTATTCGACGCGGCCGTCCTCGGCCTCGCCCGCGGTGGGCTATGCTTCCCTGCACAACGAGCAGCAGAAGGAGCTGGTCGACGCGGCGTTCAGGCCCGCGACGGACAATCTGGTTCGCCCCGTCCAGGGCACCGGCAGGGCGGCGCGCAGCTAGGAATCGAGAAAGAAGAGCATGCTCATCGAAATCAAGGTGCCGCAGCTTTCGGAATCGGTTGCGGAAGCTACCTTGCTGGCGTGGCACAAGAAGGTCGGCGAGGCGGTCAAGCGCGACGAGAACCTGATCGACATCGAGACCGACAAGGTGGTTCTCGAGCTTCCCGCTCCGGCCGACGGTGTGCTCGCCAAAATCATCAAGGGCGACGGCAGCACGGTCAAGGCGGACGAAGTCATTGCGACCCTCGACACCGAGGGGAAGGCGAGCGCAGCCGCTCCCGCCGCGGTGCAGGCGCAAGCGAAGGCCGCGCCGGCGGCGAAACCGGCGCCGAGCTCAGCCCCCGCCATGCCGTCGGCGCGAAAGCTCGCCGAAGAGAAGGGCATCGACACCGCCGCCATTGCAGGAAGCGGCCGCGGCGGCCGCGTCACGAAAACGGACGTTCTCGGCCAGGCCGAGAGAACATCCGCCCCCGCGCAAGCGGAGGGCCAGACCCCGGTCGCGAAGCCCTCTTTGCCCCAGCCGAGCGCTCCGGTGAGCGTCGAGCACATTCTCGGGAACCGCCCCGAGCAGCGCGTGCCGATGAGCCGCTTGCGGGCGCGCATCGCCGAACGCCTGGTGCAGTCGCAATCGACCGCCGCCATCCTGACTACGTTCAACGAAGTCAACATGCAACCGGTGGTGGAGCTGAGGAAGAAGTATCAGGAGCGCTTCGAGAAGGAGCACGGCGTGCGCCTGGGGTTCATGTCCTTTTTCGTCAAGGCCTCGGTGCACGCGCTCAAGAAATACCCGATCGTCAACGCCTCGATCGACGGCAACGACATCGTCTACCACGGCTACTTCGACATCGGCATCGCAGTGGGCAGCTCGCGCGGCCTCGTCGTGCCGATCCTGCGCGACGCGGACCAGATGAGCTTCTCGGAGGTCGAGAAGAAGATCGCCGACTTCGGCAAGCGCGCGCAGGACGGCAAGCTCACGATTGAAGAGCTGACCGGCGGGACCTTCTCGATCTCGAACGGCGGGGTGTTCGGCTCGATGCTCTCCACCCCCATCATCAACCCGCCGCAATCGGCGATCCTGGGCGTGCACGCGACGCGCGACCGGCCGGTCGCCGAGAACGGCCAGGTCGTGATCCGGCCGGTCAACTACCTCGCTCTCTCCTACGACCACCGCATCGTCGACGGCCGCGAAGCGGTGCTGTCGCTGGTGGCGATCAAGGAAGCGCTGGAGGATCCCGCGCGGCTCCTTCTCGACCTATGAGGAAGGTTGATCGTGACTCGCGGGCGGCCCGCTGCAAATTTCATTCGTTAGACGCCGTCATGTGCCCCCACAGCTAAGCGATGCACTTCGAATGGGATCGTTCGAAGGCGGAGACCAATCGCAGGAAGCACAAGGTCACATTCGATGAAGCGGTTAGCGTCTTCTACGACGCTTCGTCGGCTACCTTTCCCGACCCGGACTCGTCACGTACTGAAGAGCGCCTGGTCACAATCGGCCAATCTTCGCGTGGGCGCTTGCTGGTGGTTGTCCATGCGGAGCAGGATGAGATAATCCGCATCATTAGCGCACGACTAGCTACTGCGCATGAGCGCAAACGCCATGAAAGCTAAACGAACCAACCATGTAGCTCAAATGCGGGCCGAGTACGACTTCGACTACTCGAAGGCTGTCAGGGGCAAGTACTACAAACGACTTCTGAAAGAGGGCTCCAACGTCGTTGTCCTGGAACGCGACGTCGCCAAAGCATTTCCCGACTCGGCTTCCGTCAACAAGGCCTTGAGGTCGGTGCTCAAGAACAAGCGCCCCCGACGTCTAACAGCGCGTTCGCCACGGACGCGCTATAAAGCGCCGCGCGCCAGTTACCGGGGACGTTGAGTCACTCACAATGGCACAGTCATTCGACATGGTCGTAATCGGAGGTGGTCCGGGCGGTTACGTCGCCGCGATCCGCGCCGCCCAGCTCGGACTCAAGACCGCCTGCATCGACGACTGGAAAACTCCCGACGGCAAGCCCGCGCTCGGCGGAACCTGCACCAACATCGGCTGCATCCCTTCCAAGGCGCTGCTGCAATCATCGGAGAACTTCGAGCAGGCGGGGCACGGCTTCGCCGAGCACGGCGTGCGCATGAAAGGCCTCGAGCTCGACCTTGCGCAGATGCTCAAGCGCAAAGACCAGGTGGTGAAGGCGAGCAATGACGGCGTGGTTTACCTCTTCAAGAAGAACAAGATCGCGTTCTTTCACGGCCGCGGCAGCTTCGTGAAGGCCGGCGCCGACAGCTGCGAAATCGCCGTCAAAGGCGCGCAAAACGAAACCCTTACCGCGAAGAACGTGATCGTCGCGACCGGATCGGTACCGCGGGCGCTGTCGGGCGCGGCATTCGACGAGAAGCTGATCCTCAGCAACGACGGGGCGCTCGCCATTCCCGAGGTGCCGAAGCGCCTCGGCGTCGTCGGCGCGGGCGTGATCGGGCTGGAAATGGGCAGCGTGTGGCGGAGGCTCGGCTCGGAGGTGACGATCCTCGAGGCGCTGCCGGTCTTCCTGGGCGCAGCCGACGAGCAGATCGCCCGGGAAGCGTGGAAGATCTTCGCCAAGCAGGGTCTGAAGATCGAGCTCGGCGTGAAAATTGCGGGCGTGAAGGTAAAAAAAGACGTCACGGTCGAATACGCCGACGCGGAGGGCAAGGCGCGCAGCGCTGTTTTCGATCGGCTCATCGTCTCGATCGGCCGCATCGCCAACACCGAGGGCTTGAACCCCGAAGCAGTCGGCCTCAAGCTCGAGCGCGGATTCGTCGCCGTGGACGAGGAGTGCCGCACGAATCTCGCCGGCGTGTGGGCGATCGGCGACGTGGTGCGCGGGCCCATGCTCGCGCACAAGGCGGAAGAAGAGGGCGTGGCGGTAGCCGAGCGCATCGCAGGCCAGAAGCCTCACGTCGATTTCAACACGATTCCCTGGGTGATCTATACGACGCCGGAGATCGCCTGGGTAGGGAAGACCGAGCAGCAGCTGAAGGCCGAAGGCGTCGCCTACCGTGCCGGCACCTTCCCGTTCATGGCGAACGCCAGGGCGCGCGCACTCGGCGACACCAGCGGCCTGGTGAAATTCGTCGCCGACGCGAAGACCGACGTGATACTCGGCGTGCACATCGTCGGGGCTTTCGCGTCCGAGCTGATCGCCGAGGCGGTGGTCGCCATGGAATTCCGGGCGAGCAGCGAGGACATCGGGATGATCTGCCACGCGCACCCGTCGCTCTCGGAGGCCATGAAGGACGCGGCGCTCGCGGTGGACAAGCGCGCGCTCAACATCTGATGAGCGACAGCCCGCCGGAGGCCGCCGAGAAATTGCGGGGCTCCGCGGAGAACCTGTCGGTCGTCGGTCTCTACCACAGCGCGCTCGAGCGCCGCGGGTTCAAGAG
>VBDE01000147.1:10846-12164 GCA_005883665.1 Betaproteobacteria bacterium | reverse complement strand
TATTCGAGGCCAGTTCGGAAAAGCACGCCGACATCGTGTTTGGAAAAGTGAACACCGACGATGAGCAGGACCTGGCCGCGTCGTTCAATATCCGCTCGATCCCGACCCTGATGTTTTTCCGCGAGAAGGTCATTCTCTTCTCTCAGGCGGGCGCGCTTCCGAGTTCGGCGCTCGAGAAGATCATCACCCAGGGCAGGGAACTCGACATGGCGATGGTGCACAAGGAAATCGCCGAACGCGAAGCTGGCGCGCAGCAGGCCTCAGTCGAGGGAAAATAAAAAAGGCAGGGGCGTTCCCTGCCTTTTTCTGTGGATTGAGAGGCTTACTTCTTCATCTCGTCCTTCTTCGCGGCTTTTTTCTTCGCTGCCTTCTTATCGCCTTTCTTCATTCCGTCTTTTTTCATTCCATCCTTTTTCATTTCGTCTTTCTTCATCGGCGCCCCGGCGTGGGACGCGGCGACAGCAAAGCCACTCGATACCGCGAAGACCGCGGCCACCAACAGCGACATGAGCTTCTTCATTCAATGTCTCCTCTCTCTGAGCGTTATTAGAATGATCCGGTCGCCGGAAACCGGTCAACCGCCGGCTATCGTAGCATATATCGTTGCACGGATTGACAAGTGAAGCCGGGCATCGCCTATTCCCTGCTGGGCGCCGCTCTCTTCGGGGCGAGCACGCCGATTGCCAAACTCCTCGTCGGAGAAATCGGGCCAGTCATGCTTGCCGGCCTCCTATATGCTGGGTCGGGCGTGGGGCTCGCCCTTTGGCTTGCCGTGCGCGGCTCGCTTTGGCGGGCCGCCGAGCGGCCCCGATTCTCGCCGGGCGACTACAAGTGGCTCGCCGGAGCCGTCGTTTCGGGAGGCGTCATCGGCCCCGCGCTTCTGATGCTCGCCCTTGCCGCGAGCTCCGCCTCGTCGGTGTCGCTGCTTTTGAACCTCGAAAGCGTGTTCACCGCGCTGCTGGCCTGGTTCGTGTTTCGAGAGAATTTCGACCGACGCCTGATACTGGGGATGTCTCTGATCGTCTGTGGCGGTGTGATTCTCGGCTGGCAGCCGGGGGAGATCGCGACCTCCTGGCCCGCGCTCGCGGTGGCGGGTGCCTGCCTGTGCTGGGCGCTCGACAACAACCTCACGCGCAAGATTTCCGCCGGGGACTCGGTCAAGATCGCGAGCATCAAAGGGCTGGCGGCCGGATCGGTGAACCTTTGCGTGGCGGGGGGTCTTGGAGCCGCCCTTCCGCCACTTGAGGTCGCCGCCGCTGCTGCTCTGGTCGGCCTGCTCGGCTATGGAGTGAGCCTTGCTCTTTTCGTGGTGGCGTTG
>VBDE01000147.1:0-10800 GCA_005883665.1 Betaproteobacteria bacterium | reverse complement strand
GCGGTCTTGATGGCGGTCGGCGTTGCGCTGCATCTCACCGAACGCCACCGGCACCTACACCGGCACGAGGCGCTGGCGCATACGCACTCCCACACCCATGACGAGCACCATCGCCATGAACACGATTTTGCGTGGGACGGCGCCGAGCCGCACTCGCACAGTCACGAGCATGATGCCCTCAGCCACAGCCATGTGCACTTTCCGGACATCCATCATCGGCACAGTCATTGAGGGGTTGCGCGCGCTGGCGATCGCGTCGTTTGCGGCCGCCGCATGCGCCGCGCCCTATGTGCCCAAGGACGACGCAACGGTGCTCGAGCGATTGCCCGTGAGGCCGGGCGATCCGATCGCTCGCGAGCTGCGCCAGCTGCGTGCCGAGCTGACCGCTGACCCGCGCAAACGGGAAACGGCGGTGCGGCTCGCCGGGCGCTATTTCGAGCTTGCCAGCTCGGAAGGGGACCCTCGGTACGTAGGCTACGCGCAGGCGGCACTCAAGCCTTGGTGGGACCTGCCTGCGCCGCCGCTCGATGTTCTCGTGATGCGCGCGATCCTCAAGCAGTACAGCCACGATTTCTCCGGCGCCATGCGGGACCTCGAAGCAACGACGCGCGAAGACCCGAAGAACGCACGCGCCTGGTCCTGGCGCGCCGCGATCCACATGGTGCAGGCGGATTACGAAAAGGCGCGGGGAGATTGCCTCGCCCTGCAGAAGATCGAATCCGAGCTCTACGCCGTCGGGTGCATGGCCTACCTCGACGGCACCACGGGCAAGGCCGCCGCCGCCCATCGCGCTCTCTCGGTGGCGCTTGCCAAGAATGCGGATGCACCGCCCGAAGTCAAGGTCTGGGTGCTGACGCGCCTTGCCGAGATGTCGTTGCGACAGGGCGACGTGAAGCAGGCCGAGGGGCATTTCCGTGCAGCGTACTTTGAACCGATCAACGACCAGTTTTTGCTCGCGGCGTACGCGGACTTTCTGCTCGACCAGGGACGCCCCGACGAAGTCATTCCGTTGCTCGTCGACTGGGTGAAGTCGGACATCCTGCTCCTTCGTCTCGCCCTTGCCGAGCAGGCGCTCAAGTCGCCGAAAGCGCGAGAACACATCGAGGCGCTCCGATCCCGGTTCGACGCCGCGGCCTTGCGCGGCGACAAATTGCACCAACAGGAGGAAGCGCGCTTCAACCTCTATCTCCTAGGCAACAAGGAGAAAGCTCTCGCGCTGGCACGGGAGAATTGGAAACTGCAGCGCGAGCCGCGCGACGCACGCATCCTGCTCGAGGCGGCGCTCGCAATGAAAGACCCGGGGGCCGCGCAGGAGGCGCTCGACTGGCTCGAGCGCTCGGGGCATGAGGATCCGCAGCTGCGCCGCACAGGGGAAAAGCTGAGGGCCCTGAAGCGATGAGAACGCTGCTCGCGTTGCTGCTTCTCCTTGCAGCCTCGTTCGCGCACGCGCACAAGCCGAGCGACAGTTACCTGGCGATCCGTGCAGAGGGTTCGAACCTGAGCGGGCAATGGGACATCGCCTTGCGCGACCTCGATTTCGCGATCGGCCTGGACGACAGCGGAGACGGTGATATCACCTGGGGCGAAGTGAAAGCGCATCACGCGGATATCGCAGCCTATGCTCTCGCGAGATTGAAGCTGCGCTCGAAAGGCGCCGACTGCCCCCTTCACGCGACGGAATTTCTCGTCGATGACCACAGCGACGGCGCTTATTCGGTGATGCGGTTTGCGGCCACCTGCCCTGAGGAGGTGGCGACCCTCGAAATCAGCTACAGCCTCTTCGCCGACCTCGATCCGCAGCACAGGGGATTGCTGAGGCTCGAACACGGGGTGGCTACGCGCACGGCCGTCTTTGGTCCGGAGCGGGCGACCCAGAGCTTCGAGCTCGCGAAGATCTCGGCGCTCACCCAGTTCGTCGATTACGCACGCGAAGGCGTATGGCACATCTGGATCGGCTTCGACCATATCCTGTTCCTACTGTCGCTACTGCTGCCCGCGGTGCTCGTGTTCGACGGAGGACGCTGGCAGGCGGTCGCGCGGTTTCCCCCGGCTTTCTGGGACGTGTTCAAGATCGTCACCTCGTTCACCGTGGCGCATTCGATCACGCTGAGCCTCGCGGCGCTGGGGGTGATTTCGCTGCCCTCGCGTCTGGTGGAATCGGCGATTGCGACCTCGGTGGTGCTCGCCGCGCTGAACAACGTCTTTCCCCTGGTACACGGGCGGCGCTGGATGGTTGCTTTCGCCTTCGGGCTGATTCACGGCTTCGGCTTCGCAAGCGTTCTGAGAGACCTCGGACTGCCCCAGGGTGCGCTGCTCATCGCGCTCGTCGGTTTCAATCTAGGCGTGGAGGTCGGCCAGCTCGCGATCGTGAGCTCGTTCCTGCCGATCGCGTACGCGCTGCGCGCGAGCTGGTTCTACCGGCGCCTGGTCTTCCTCGGGGGGTCGATCGCGATCGCGGCGATCGCGGGAATCTGGCTCGTCGAGCGGGCATTCAACATGAAGATCATCAGCCCTTGATGAATTGCCCGCGCAACCCCATATCGAGTGGACACCGGGGCCCGCGATGATCGAAATCCGCAAAAGCGAAGAGCGCGGCCAGGCCGACCACGGCTGGTTACGCTCCTACCACAGCTTCTCCTTCGCCGATTACCACGACGCCGAGCACATGGGATTCGGCCATCTCAGGGTGATCAACGAGGACCGAATTCAGCCGGGCACGGGTTTCGGCACTCACGGCCACCGCGACATGGAGATCATCAGCTACGTGCTGGAGGGCGAGCTCGCCCACAAGGACAGCATGGGAAACGGCTCGACCATCGTGCCGGGGGACGTGCAGCGCATGAGCGCGGGGAAGGGCGTGCTGCACAGCGAGTTCAATCACGCTCGAGACGTGACGCACTTTCTCCAGATCTGGATCGAGCCCAGGGTCACCGGCATCCCGCCGAGCTACGAGCAGAAGCATTTCGACGCGGCGTCCAAGCGCGGACGGCTGCGGCTGGTCGCCTCGCCCGACGGGCGCGAGGGATCCGTGACGATCCACCAGGACGCCTTTGTCTACGCTGCGCTTCTGGACGGCGCGGAACGGGCGGTCCACAGTCCGCAACCTAACCGGCGCGCCTATGTGCACGTGGCGCGCGGCCGCGAAAGCTACTCATGCGCCCGAAATCCCGCTTGAAAAGGGCGAAGGCTCCGAAGTGCTGCTGTTCGACCTGGCATAGGGCGCCAGATGGCGAAAGCCCGCTCCAGAATGCCGGTGGTGTTTTTTGGGCACGGCAGCCCGATGAACACACTCGAGCGCAACAAATACACCGAGACCTGGCGAGCCCTCGGCGAGTCCATCCCGCGGCCCAAAGCGATCCTGTGCGTCTCGGCGCACTGGTACACGGAGGGAACCGCGGTGACCGCGATGGAAAAGCCGAAAACGATCCACGATTTCTACGGCTTCCCCCAAGCGCTGTTCGACGTCCAGTACCCGGCGCCGGGCGATCCGCGGCTTGCCGCTCGCGTGCGCGAACTGCTCGAGCCCGTCGAGGTACGGCTCGACGATTCTTGGGGACTCGATCATGGCACCTGGTCTGTGCTGAAGCACTCGTACCCCGACGCAGAAATCCCGGTGGTCCAACTGAGCATCGACGGAACGCGAGCCCCCGAGTTCCATTACGAAACCGGCAAGCGGCTCGCGCCGCTGCGCGACGAAGGCGTGCTCGTCGCAGGCAGCGGCAACGTCGTGCACAACTTGCGGCTCATGAAGCGGGCAGGCGGTCCGGCTTTCGACTGGGCGGTGCGCTTCAACGAGCGAGTGCGCGAGGCGCTCGCTTCGCGCGACCACCGGGCGCTCATCGAGTTCGAACGGCTGGGCGAGGACGCGCGCCTCGCGGCGCCGACGCCCGAGCACTATCTGCCGCTGCTCTACATCGCCGCGTTGCAGAGAGAGGACGAGCAGATGTCCTTCGCCGTGGACGGCTACGAGATGGGCTCGCTCGGCATGCTCACAGCGGTTGCGGGAGTGCCCGCGAGCTAACGCGCCGCCCGTCCGGTTTCGCGCGCCGCGCCGCTCGCGCATAATGCGGCGAGTCCCCTTCCTCCGGGATATTCGCTATGCATCTGCTCGAACAGGCAGCCGTCTTTCTCCTCACCGCGGTGCTGCTCGTACCGCTGTTTCAGCGCCTCAAGCTGGGCGCCGTGCTCGGCTATCTCGGCGCCGGCATGCTGATCGGTCCCTTCGGCTTCGGGATGATCGGCGAGGTCGAGTCCACGCTGCAGTTCGCCGAGTTCGGCGTCGTGCTGCTGCTTTTCCTCGTTGGGCTGGAGCTGCAGCCGAGCCGCCTGTGGGTGCTGCGCCGGCCCGTGTTCGGCCTCGGCGGCGCGCAGGTGCTCGCGACCGGTGCGGTGCTCGCCGCCCTGGCGCTGGCGTTCGGCTTCTCCTGGCAGGCGGCGCTCGTCGCGGGATTCGGTCTGGCGATGTCCTCGACCGCGCTCGTCCTCGCCTCGCTTGCCGAGCGCAAGCAGCTCGCCACGCGCCACGGGCGTGAAGCCTTCGCCGTACTGCTCTTCCAGGACGTGTCGGTGATCCCGCTGCTTGCGCTCCTGCCGCTGCTCAGCGATTCGGGAACGCACGCCGCGGGCGGCTGGATGGCCGCGGTGAAGGGAATAGCGGTGATCGCTGTCGTCATCGTCTCAAGCCGGCTCGTCGTGCGTCCGGCGCTGAAGGCGGTGGCGAGCTACGGCGGCCGCGACGTGTTTACCGCGGCGGCGCTGCTGCTCGTGGTGGGCGCCGCGCTCATCATGGAGAAAATCGGCCTGTCGCCCTCGCTCGGCGCCTTCCTCGCCGGGGTGCTCCTCGCCGATTCCGAATTCCGCCACGAGCTGGAGGCCGACATCGAGCCCTTCAAGGGCCTGCTGCTCGGACTTTTCTTCATCGCCGTAGGCATGAGCGCGAACCTCGGCCTCGTTTGGGAGCGGCCGCTCGCGGTGCTCGGCCTCGTGTTCGGCCTCATGTTCGCGAAGTTCGCACTGATGTACGCGATCGCCAGGATCGGCGGCGCGCCGAACGACGCCGCGCAGCGACTCGCGGTTTCAATTTCGCAGGGCGGCGAGTTCGCCTTCATTCTGTTCGTCGCTGCGGGGAGCCTCGGCATATTCGAGGCGGGGACCGCTCAGCTCCTCGTGGTGGTCGTGACCGTCTCGATGCTGCTCGCGCCGCTCGCATTCGAAGCACACGAGCGCGCGCTCGCGCGCTGGACCGAACGGCACGCGACGCCGGAGTTCGATGCGATCACGGGGCCTGGAAACCCGGTCATCATCGCCGGCTACGGACGCGTCGGGCAGATCGTGTGCGGCGTGCCTTTCACGGCGCTCGAAGCGAGCTACCAGCAGGTGGACTTCGTGAGGCGCTTCGGCAGCAAGGTGTATTACGGCGACGCTTCGCGCCTCGAGCTGCTCGAGGCGGCGAAGACGGGCGAGGCGAAGCTCTTCGTACTGGCGATCGACGACGTCGAGGCCTCGGCGAAAACTGCGGCAGTCGTGCGCAAGCACTTCCCGCAGGTTCCGATCCTCGCCCGCGCGCGCAACCGCGTGCACCTGTTTCGCCTGCGGGACTTGGGCGTCAAGCTCATCTGGCGCGAGACCTTTCCGACGAGCCTCGACATGGCGCGCCACGCGCTGCTTTCCCTGGGTTTCGGCATCGCCGCCTCCGAGCGTGCCGTGAGCCTGTTCAAGCAGCACGACGAACAGCGGCTCGAAGCGCAGTACGCGGTCCAGCACGACGAGGCGCAGCTCATCCAGACTTCCAGGGAAGCGGCGGCGCAACTGCAGGAGCTGTTCGAATCGGACGGCTTGCAGGCCCCGACCGCTCTGAGCGGGCGTATTGAGGGCGCTCGTCCCTTGGGAATCCGATCGACATACGGGCGGTAGAATAGCCGAGTGAAGAACATCGTCATCTTGATCTCCGGCCGGGGCAGCAACATGGAGGCGATCGTGCGCGCGGGGCTTCCGGCGAAGGTCGCCGCCGTGATCAGCAACCGTCCCGACGCCCCGGGCCTGAAATTTGCCGCGCAGTCGGGCATTCCCGCGCGGGTGGTCGATGAGCGCGAGTTTTCCTCGCGAGGGGCGTTCGACGCCGCGCTCGAGGCGGCGATCGAAGGGCATTCGCCCGACCTCGTCGCGCTCGCCGGCTTCATGCGTATCCTCGGCGGCGATTTCGCGCGGCACTACTCGGGTCGGATGGTCAACATCCATCCTTCGCTGCTGCCGGCGTTTCCCGGGTTGCACACGCACCGGCGCGCTCTTCGGGAGGGCGTGAAGCTCCACGGCTGCACGGTGCACTTCGTCACACCGCAGGTCGATCACGGCCCGATCATCGCGCAGGCGGCAGTACCCGTGCACGCCAGGGACACCGAAATGACGCTCGCCGCGCGGGTGTTGCATCAGGAACACCGGGTCTATCCTCTCGCGATACGTTGGTTTGTCGAGGGCCGGCTCGCGGTCGAGAACGGCATCGTGCGCGTTGACGGGTCCGACGCTCGACAGGCACTGCTCGTCGAAGAATGATCCCCAGTCCATTCCGCCGAGCAGGTGTTGCGGTGCTCGCTTTGTGGGCTGCCATGGTCCACGCGGTCCCACCCGAACGCATCACGCTCACCTACGAGTTGAAACGCAACGGCTCGGTTCTTGTAGACGTTTCGGAAACACTCGAGCACGACGGCCATACTTACGCGATCACCTCCGAGGGAAGGGGGAGAGGAATCCTGGCGTTGTTCGGCGTCTTGAAGCGCACGAGCCGCGGCCACATCACGCCGCAGGGGCTGCGTCCCGATGAATTCCGTGACGAGCGCCCCGGAGGCTGGGCGGTGTCGGCCAAATTCGATTGGGACGCGCGGTCGGTGACGCAGGAGCGCAAGGCGAAGTCGGAGACGCTCCAGATGCAGGGCACCGCACAGGACCCCTTGAGCCTCGCATACAGCTTTGCATTCGTCCCGCCCAAGGGCAAGGAATACGACGTGACGCGCGCGGACGGGCGGGGGCTGACTCCATTCCGCTTCACCGTCGTTGGTACCGAGAAGCTCGCCACGCCCGCAGGCGAAATGCAGACGCTGCACATCGCGAAATTGCGCGATGGACCCGAGGACAAGGCGACCGACATCTGGTTCGCCGTCGAGCGCGATTTCCTGCCGGTGCGCGTCCTGGTCGTGGATTCGGACGGCACGCGCTCCGACCAGGTCGTCACGCGCATCGGCAAGTGACGCGCTTTTCGCGTCCGCTGCTCGATGCGTGCACGGCGGTCTTTGCGGCCGCGCTGCCGCTCGAACAACCCGCCGATGCGACGCTCTCGGCGTTTTTCCGCAGCCACCCCAAGGTCGGCCGGCGCGACCGCGCCGTGATCGCCGATTCGGTGTATGCAGCGCTCAGGCGCCGGCGCCTTCTCGAGCGCGTCGCGGCAACGCAGAGTCCGCGGCGTCTTGCGCTCGCGACCTGGATGGCGCTCCTCGGCGCGAACTTGCGCGAGCTCGACCCCTGGTTGCGCGGCGATGAGGCAGAGTGGCTCGCTTCGGTGAAGCGCGAGGCGGCCGCACCGAAGCCCTTCGAGGTCGAGTGCGAGCTTCCCGATTGGGTGATCGAGCGCCTGCGCGCCCGCTACGACGAAAGCGCGCTGCTCGCCCTGGCGAAGGGCCTGCTGCAGGCCGCGCCGCTCGACCTTCGCGTGAATCCGCTGAAGATCTCGCGCGAAGCGGTGCTCGAGCGGCTCGCGGCCGACGGGCTTCGCGCCACGGTGACGCCGTACTCGCCCGAAGGGATCAGGCTAAAGGAGAAGCCCGCGATCAACCGGCACACGCTGTTTCTGGAAGGCAGCATCGAGGTGCAGGACGAAGGGAGCCAATTGCTCTGCCATCTGGTCGCGCCCAAGCGCGGCGAGATGGTGGTGGATTTCTGCGCAGGCGCGGGCGGCAAGACGCTCGCACTCGGGGCACTCATGCGCTCGACGGGGCGCCTCTACGCGTTCGACATCTCCCCGAAGCGGCTCGCCGGGCTGAAGCCCCGACTTGCGCGCTCGGGCCTGTCCAACGTGCATCCGCAGCGGATCGAGGGCGTGAACGACGCGCGTGTGAAGCGCCTAGCGGGCAAGATCGACCGCGTGCTGGTGGATGCGCCCTGCAGCGGCCTCGGGACTCTGCGGCGCAATCCCGACATGAAGTGGCGCCAGACGCCCGAGGATGTTGCGGAGCTCGTGCAAAAGCAGAAATCAATTCTCGCCGCCGCCGCGCGGCTCGTGAAGCCGGGCGGGCGGCTCGTTTATGCCACCTGCAGCATCCTCGAGGAAGAAAACCGCGGGATTGTCGAGGATTTCCTGCGCAATACCCGATTCAACCTGCGGCCTGCGGGCGATGTGCTTGAAAAAGGCGGCATCCGGCTCCAGATGGAGCAGTATCTCGAGCTTTGGCCGCACCGGCATGGTACCGACGCGTTCTTTGCCGCGGTGCTCGAGCGAGCCGCATGAACTGGGAACCAAGGGCTTTCCCGCACGATTATTTTCTCTATATCCTGCGTGAAAATCTCACGTATTGGAACTAAATTTCCGTGAATTTATCGGCTTGCAAGAGCATGAATAGGATCAGGAAATCCCTGAGTGGGGCATAGGGAGAATGCCCTTGCCCTTTATGGAGATTCACGTAGAATCCGCAGAACCTCAGAGGGGAACTTGATGGAATCCAGCGTCTTGTTTTCAGGTGTTTTCGACCTGCCGTGGTGGGGCTACGTCCTCGCCGCTGTCGGTCTTACCCACATCACCATCGTCAGCGTGACGGTGTTCCTGCATCGCTGCCAAGCGCACCGCGCGCTCGATCTGCATCCGCTGGCGAGCCACTTCTTTCGTCTATGGCTGTGGATGACGACCGGCATGGTGACCAAGGAGTGGGCTGCGATTCACCGCAAGCACCACGCCAAGTGCGAAACCGCTGAAGACCCGCACAGCCCACAGCAAGTCGGAATCAACCGCGTGCTCTGGGGCGGCGTGTTTCTGTACGTTAAAGAATCCTACAACCGCGAGACAATGACCCGCTACGGCCACGGCACGCCCGAGGACTGGCTCGAGCGCAACGTCTACTCCCGCTTCTCGGTACTCGGCATCACCCTGATGGGCGCCGCCGACGTCATGCTGTTCGGCATCGTCCCGGGCGCTCTGATACTCATCACGCAGATCGCCTGGATCCCGTTCTGGGCGGCGGGCGTCATCAACGGAATCGGCCATTTCTGGGGATACCGCAACTGGTCGACCGAGGACGCGAGCACGAACATCGTTCCCTGGGGCATCATCATCGGTGGCGAGGAGTTGCACAACAACCACCACGCCTATGCGACCTCGGCGAAGCTTTCCAACAAGTGGTACGAGATCGACTTGGGCTGGATGTACATTTGCCTGCTCGAGGCGCTCGGCCTCGCGCAGGTGAAGAAGGTCGCGCCGACGCCGCGTTTCACCGAGGCGAAACCCGCGGTGGACTCGGAGACCCTGCAGGCGGTGATCACGCACCGTTACGACGTGCTCGCGAAATACGCCAAGTCGCTCAAGCGCACCTACGCCGAGGAGCTCGGCAAGCTGCGCCGGCTCGCGCCGCACGACGCGCACGTTCTGAAGAGCCTGAAATGCTGGCTCCACCGCGACGAAAAATCTCTGTGCGAGACTGAGCGCGCGAACCTCAAGCAGGGACTGGCGAAATCGCGCGCGCTGCACACCGTGTACTCGATGCGCGCCGAGCTAGCGTCGCTGTGGGAGCGGTCGAGCGTCTCCCGCGAGCAGCTCGTTCGGCAACTGCAGGACTGGTGCCACCGCGCCGAGGCGAGCGGCATCCGCCCGCTCGCGGAATTCTCGCACCGGCTGCGCTGTTACGCCTAGGGCGCTTCATCCCCGTGGAAACGGGAACCCCCCAAGAAACCCGCCCGACCGGCGGGTTTTTTGTTCCGCAGCGCGCCGCCGCACTTCCGGGTAGCATATACGGCGCTAGTCGGCTTCGGGGGGGGCTACTTACAGCAAGAAAGGAGACGTGGGATGAAGAGCCTTATCGCGGTAGCTGCGTCGATGTTGATTGCTTCGCCGGCGCTTGCGCAGATGAAGCCTTGCGAGGAACTCAAGTCCGAGATCGAAGCGAAGATCAAGGCGAACGGCGTACCAGTCTTTACGCTGGACATCGTTCCGAACGAGCAGGTGAAGGAAGGAGAAGGCAAGGTCGTCGGAACCTGCGACGGCAGCACCCAGAAGATCGTCTACAAGCGCGGCGTTGCCGACGCTCCGCCCGATACGAAATCGCAGGCAAAGTAGGCGCGCCTGGATTGGCCGATGCTGGCGTTAGTGCGGTTGGCTCGAGTCTGAAGCCAAACGAAAAGCCCGCTTCCGCGGGCTTTTTATTTGATTTTTGTTTCCTTGTAGATGACGTGCTTGCGCGCCCTGGGGTCGTACTTCTTCATCTCGATCTTGTCGGGCGTGCTACGCTTGTTCTTGGTGGTGGTGTAGAAATGGCCGGTGCCGGCTGTGGATTCGAGCTTGATCTTCTCGCGCATCGTCGCAACTCCTCGGCTAGATCTCGCCGCGCTCGCGCAGCTCTTTGAGCACCGCGTCGATGCCCATCTTGTCGATGATGCGTACGCCGGCGTTGGAAATGCGCAGCCTCACCCAGCGCTTTTCGCTTTCCACCCAGAAACGGCGGTACTGCAGGTTCGGGTAGAACCGGCGTATGGTCTTGTTGTTGGCGTGGGAAACGTGGTGTCCCACCTGGGGCTTCTTGCCCGTTACCTGGCAGACGCGCGCCATCC
>VBDE01000146.1:3349-7603 GCA_005883665.1 Betaproteobacteria bacterium | reverse complement strand
ACGATCGAGCTCAACTTCTTCGGCATCACCAAGGCGCCGGACTGGGGCGGGGAGGACTACTCCCGCATGCCGCGCGCAGCCACGGCGAAAAAGAAGCCGGCGAAGGCCAAGGCCGCGGCGTAATGAACGCCCCCGACAAGGGCGCGCGCAGCTTCGCCGGCGTCTCCTACGAGGAGGCGATAGCGCGCGCGCGAGCGCTCGTGCCCGCTCTGCGCAGCCGGGCGGCCGAGGCCGAGAAAGCCCGCGTGATGCCGCCCGAGACGATCGCCGACCTGCACGCGAGCGGGATCCTCCGCTCCATGCAGCCCAAGCGCTGGGGCGGCATGGAGTTCGATTTCGTCGCTTACGTCGATTTCTGCTACGAGCTCGCGCGCGGCTGCGCTTCGACCGCCTGGAATTTCGGCAATCTCCAGGTGCACCACTGGATGCTCGCGATGTACGAGGAGCGCGCGCAGGAAGAAGTGTGGGGCGCGGATCCCGAGGCGCTCATCGCATCCGGCATCGCCTTTCCGCAGGGGCGCGCGAAGAAGGTCGAGGGCGGCTATGTCATCGGCGGAAAGTGGAATTTCTCGAGCTGCTCCAACATCGCCGAATGGAACATGCTCGCCGTCACGGTGCGCGACGGCGATCGCGCGGTCGACTACCGCATGTGCCTGCTGCACAAGTCGCAGTACGAGGTGATCGACGACTGGCAGGTGCTCGGGATGCGCGCCACGGGCAGCATGAGCGTCGCCGCCAAGGACGTTTTCGTTCCGGAGTACAAGGCGCTCGGCATGCTGGACGCGCGCGGCGGAGACCGTTTCCCCGGCGCGCGCGGAAACCCGAACCCGGTCTACCGCGTGCCGCTCTCGGCGCTCGGCGGGCACGGCATCGGCGCCTGCGCGGTCGGCAACGCCCAGGCCGCGCTCGAATCGACGATAGCCTCCGTCAAGGAGCGCAGCACCAATTACACCGGAGCGAAGATGCGCGACTTCCAGGCGGTGCAGCTGCGCGTCGGCGCGGCGGGCGCGAAAATCGACGCCGCCCGCCTCATCCTCCGCGAGGATTGCCTCGAAGCGCAGAGAATCGCAAACCGCAACCTCATCGCCGACGTCCAGACGAAGCTCCGCTTCAAGCGCAACCTCGCCTACGCCGTGACTCTCTGCACGGAAGCCGTCGATTCTCTCCACGCCATGGCCGGCGCGAACGGCCTCTACGAGGCCGCTCCGCTCGAGCGCATCTTCCGCGACGCGCATTCGCTCGCCGGCCACATCAGCTTCAGCTTCGACGCGCAGGCCTCCGGCTGGGGCCTCCTCGCGCTCGGCGGCGAGTTCAACAACCCGACGCTGTGAAAAGATGAAAATCTGCCGGTACGACAACAACCGCCTCGGAATCGTGGAAGGCGACGAGGTCCTCGACGTCAGCAAGGCGCTCGCCGCCATTCCGCGGCAGGGCTGGCCGCTCGCGCAGGGCGATCCGCTCATTCTCAACTTCAAGCGGGTGCTCGCCGCTGCGAAGAAGCTCGCGCCCAAGGCGAAGAAGAAGCCCCTTTCCAGGGTGAAGCTCCTCTCGCCGGTGGCCAACCCATCGAAGATCATCGGCGCGCCGATCAACTACAACGACCACATCGCCGAATCGATCAAGGACCCGGGAATCGCGCACGGGCGCACCAACATCCAGAAGGGCATCGGCGACTGGGGCCTGTTCCTCAAGGCGAATTCCTCGCTGATCGGCTTCGGCGAGGAGATTCGCCTGCGCTGGCCCGAGCGTCGCAACGACCACGAGGTCGAGCTCGCGCTCGTGATCGGCAGGCGAGGCAACAAGATCCCCAGGGAAAAAGCGCTCGAGTACGTCTGCGCCTACTCGATCGGCCTGGACATGACCGTGCGCGGGCCGGAGCTGCAGTGCTTCCGCAAGTCGATCGATACCTACAGCGTGCTCGGGCCATGGCTCGCGACCGCCGACGAGATCGGCGATCCCAACGACCTCGATCTCTCGATCAAGGTGAACGGCGAGCTGCGGCAGAATTCGAACACGAAGTATCTCGTCTACGGCGTCGAGCGGCTGATCGAGTTCGCCTCGGCGATGTACACGCTGCACCCGGGGGACATCATCATGACCGGAACGCCCGCGGGCGTCTCCCCGGTAAAGCCGGGCGATCTGCTGCATGCGTACGTCCAGGGGGTAGGTGATAGCGACATTCGAATTGCGACCGATTACGCCTGATATAGCCCGTGCCTGATCGGCTGGCAGTTGCTCGTATCGAAGAGATCGGAGAGCCCATGCCCGTCACGGAAAAAGCCGTATTGACCGCAGAGCTGCGGCTCGACGTCCAGGAGTTCTACGCTCGCTACGCCGAATGCCTGGACAACGGCAGGCTCCAGCAGTGGCCGGAGTTCTTCCTGGATTCCTGCACCTACCGCGTCACGACGCGGCGCAACCTGCGCCTTGGCCCGGAGGAGCATCTCGTGTCGCTGTCCACGCGCACCACCATGCGCGACAGGATCGTCGCGATCGGCCAGTCCGAGGACTACGAGCCGCACACGCAGCGGCACCTCATCTCGAACTTCCGCGTCCAGGCCGCCTCCGACGAGGAGTTGCGCGTTCAGGCGAACTTCGAGATCCTGCGCACCTTCCCCGAGAAGCGCAGCGAGCACTTCGTCTCGGGCAGCTACGACGACCGCATCGCGATCGCCGGAAGACGCCTCCACTTCAGGGAAAAACTGTGCGTGCTCGATTCGGACGTTCCGCCCGACTCGCTGCTCTACCCGATCTAGGGCCGCTATAGGACGCCAGGAGTCACTGCGACGGCGCAGCGTGCAGGAAGAACGCGCGGTCGAAGCAGGCGAAGCCGTTGACCGCGATATCGATGTCGATCCGCGGGAACTCCCTGCCCCCTGCCACCACTCCGCTGTCGAACCGATACACGGCCCCGCTGTTGGCCTCGGTCAGGTCCAGCACCATGCGGTGCTGGCTGGTCGACTCCTTCCGCACGATCTGATACGTGCCGAAGCCAGCGAACTGCCGCTCCGGCGGCGGACTCGTCGAAATCGTGGCCCACACCACATTCACCACGGCGAACTCCTCACGGGTCGGCGTCGCGGCGTTGGGCAATGGCACGAGGTCGGCCGAGCCTCCGACCGGCCACTCGCGGATCGGGCACAGGCACGGCGCGAAGCAACCCTCGTCGTACGTCGAAGCGCTGAGCGCGTACGGCGCCGACACCGGCTTGGAGCGGATGTCGATGACCGTGTCAAAGCAGGACATCCCGTTCATCGACATCGCGATGTCGATCTCCGGGAAGGAACCCTCCCCGCCTACCAGGCCGCTGTCGAAGGTCTGCGCACGCTCGTCCCCGATCGTGAGCGTGAGCTTCATCTGCTGCTGCACCGCCACCTCGCCCCCGACCCGGTACGTCCCCGATCCCGTGACGCGGGTGTCCACCCCGCCCAGCGCGACCACCCAGTTCACCTTCTCCACCCGGTACCACGTGAACAGCGGGTCCACATGATCGAGGGCCAGTGCGTACGTCCCCCGGATATCCTTCGTCGTGAAGATCGGACATTGGCACGGCCCGTAGCACCCGCGGCTGAACGAGGAGCCCGCCTCCAGCCTGTACAGCGTCGGAGAGGTCGTGCTTTGCGCCCCGGCAGGCGCCGTGGCCGCCGCGACGATAACCAGAGCCAGCACACGGGCGGGAAGCGACAGGGCACGTTGGCGAAATAATCGAGCGATGTTGCACTCTGAGGTTCGATCCGATGCACCGGTTGGACCAAGGGCGAGGATTCGCCACTGGGTACTTGCACAGGATGCGCGGCACAATCTACGCTCGAGTTTATCATCGACGCCGTCAAAGAGCGCAGCCCCCGCCACATTCCAGGTCCGCCGAATCCGGTGCAGCAAAGTCCCATCGGAATCCCGAGCGTTTTACCGCGCTCCGGTTTGACGCAATCGTCGCTTTCCCTTTAAAATTCTAGGGTTTTGCAGCGGCGGGGTGGGAAGTGTGGCGCGTTTTCCGCCCGATAATCGGGCTGCAAGTACTGTGCACTGCGGCTGCAACGCTGCTCTCGGCTTGGCTCGCGGGATCACACGGCGCGATTTCCGCCGCGCTGGGCGGCTCGATAGGAATCGTCGCTGCGCTGGTTTTCGTGGGGCTGGCGGCGCGCAGCAAATCGAAATCCGCAGGGGAGGCGCTGTACGCCGCGCTAAGGGCCGAGGCCGTCAAAGTGGCGCTCATGGTTCTCCTACTGTGGATCGCGTTGGCGACGTACAGGG
>VBDE01000146.1:0-3344 GCA_005883665.1 Betaproteobacteria bacterium | reverse complement strand
TTCACCATGGCAGTATGGGTTCGCGAAAAATAGGGTTTACGAAGAGCTTCCCGCAATGGCCGCCGAGCAAGAACTGACGCCGAGCTCCTACATCGGCCATCACCTCACCTTCCTGCAGCACCCGGTGGGCGAGGGCTCGTTCTGGACCCTGAACGTGGATTCGCTGGTGACTGCCGTGCTGCTCGGCGTGGTGAGTCTCGGTTTTCTCTGGTGGGTGGTGCGCGGCGCGACCGCCGGCGTGCCCAACAAGCGCCAGGCTTTCGTCGAGATTCTCTGCCAATTCGTCGACGATCAGGCGAAGGACATTTTCCACGGCGACCGAAGGTTCATCGCGCCGGTCGCGCTCACGGTGGGCCTGTGGGCGCTGCTGATGAACGCCATGGATTTCCTGCCGGCGGACATCGTGGCGTGGATCACGAATTTTTTTGCACCGCACGGATTCCGCATCGTACCGACCGCGGACGTCAACACAACCTTCGCGCTCGCCCTGTCGGTGTGGCTGCTGATGATTTATTTCTCGATCGCCGTGAAAGGCCTGGGCGGCTGGATCCACGAGCTGTTCTGCACACCCTTCGGCTCGAACGTGCTGCTGTGGCTGCCGAATCCGGCTCTTCGGCAACATGTACGCGGGCGAGATCATCTTCCTGCTCCTGTGGATGATGGCCGGGGCCGGTCTGGCCGGGACCGTCTTCGCCGTGCCGCTCGGCCTGATCTGGGCGATCTTCCACGTCCTGATCGTCGCGCTGCAGGCGTATATTTTCATGATGCTCAGCGTGGTCTACATCGCCATGGCGCACGAGAGCCACTGATCAATCGACGTTCTAGAAAGGGAAAATAAATGGAAAAACTACAACTCGTCGCCCTGGTGCAGGCCTATACTGGCGTGGGCATCGGCCTCATGGTCGGGCTCGGTGCCCTAGGTGCTTGCGTAGGTGTCGGGATCATGTGCAGCCGCTTCCTCGAAGGCGCTGCGCGCCAGCCGGAGATGATCCCGGCGCTGCAGGCGAAGGTGTTCCTGCTCCTCGGCCTGATCGACGCCTCGTTCATCATCGGTCTGGGAATAGGCATGTTCTTCGCCTTCGCCAATCCGCTCCTCGGCGCGTTGGGCGGCTAGGACGCAAGGCGCCGTGTCGAAGATCTTCGCATGAACATCAACCTGACCCTGATCGCGCAGGCGCTCGCCTTCGCGCTTTTCATCTGGTTCTCGGCCAAATTCATCTGGCCCTATTTCATGCGCAAGATCGAGGAGCGCCAGAAGACGATCGCGGACGGCCTGGCCGCGGGCGAGCAGGGCAGGCGGGAGCTGGAGGCGGCTGGCAAGCGCGCGCACGAGGAGCTTGCCAAGGCGCGCGAGCGCGTCGGTGAAATCATCGGTTCGGCGGAGAGACGCGAGGCGCAGATGCTCGACGAGGCGAAGGCCGCCGCCAAGGCCGAGGCCGAGCGCATCCTCGCCGCGGCCAAGGCCGACATCGACCGGCAGATCGCACGCGCCAGGGAAATGCTCAGGGAGCAGGTCGCGGCGCTCGCCGTCGCGGGCGCGGAGAAGATCCTGCGCCGCGAGGTCAACTCCGAAACCCACGCCGAGCTGCTCGGCCGGCTGAAGAAGGAAATCTGAAACCGGGGACAGACCACCATTTTCTCAAACTCCATGTCTTCTTACTTCACCGTCCGAATAGTGGTCTGTCCCCATGGCTGAAGCGGCGACCATCGCCAGGCCCTACGCCGAAGCCGTGTTCGGGCTCGCGCAGAAGGCGGGCGCTTTCGCGAACTGGCTCAACATGCTTGCGATCATGGCGCGGGTCGCGGCGCATCCGGACATGCGAGGGTGCATCTCGAACCCCAATCTCGGAGCCAAGCAGCTCTACGACCTGTTCATGGAGCTGTGCAAGGAGGATTTTCCCATCGATGCACGGAACTTCGTGCGCGTGCTGATCGCCAACGACCGTCTCGCGCTCTTGCCCCAGATCCACCAGCAGTTCACCGAGCTGAAAAACGAGCTCGAAGGCGTGGTCGAGGCCGAGATCCGCACCGCCTTTCCGCTGGACAACGCGCAGATCAACGGCCTCGTCGCGGACATCTCGCGGCGCTTGAAGCGCCGGGTCCAGCCGCGCGTCGCCCTGGACAAGGAGCTGATCGGCGGCGTGCGCATCACCGCCGGCGACGAAGTGATCGACTGCTCGGTGCGCGGCAAGCTCGAAGAGATGGCCGCGGCGCTGAAGGCGTAGAGAATGAAAACCGGGGACAGACCACGTTTTTCATTTTTTTCTTGCGCGGAGTCACGGTCACGAGCAGAAAACGTGGTCTGTCCCCGGTTTTGGTGAGGTAACGTGTTAAACGCCGATTCCCTCAAGAAAATCGACCAGGCGATCGCCAAATATCCGCCCGGGCAGAAGCAGTCGGCGGTGATGGCTGCGCTCACCGTCGCCCAGGACGAAAAAGGCCATCTTTCGCCGCAAGTCATGGACTTCGTGGCCAGCTACCTCGGCATGGCGCCGATCGCCGTCTACGAGGTGGCGAGCTTCTACGCGATGTACGACCTGAAGCCGGTCGGAAAGCACAAGCTGTGCATCTGCACCAACCTGCCGTGCGCGCTCTCCGGCGCGGAGGACGCCGCACGGCACCTGAAGAAGAAGCTCGGCATCGACTGGAACGAGACGACCGCCGACGGGCGCTTCACGCTGAAGGAGGGCGAGTGCTTCGGCGCCTGCGGCGATGCGCCGGTGATGCTGCTCAACAACAAGAAAATGCTCTCGTTCATGACGCCGGAGAAGATCGACCGGTGGCTGGCTGAGGCGAAGTAGCCCGATGCTCGATTACGGCCCTGATGCGATCATTCTCGCCGGCCTCGACGGAGAGAACTGGAGGCTGGCCGATTACGTCGGTCGCGGCGGCTATTCGGCGTTGAAGAAAATCCTCGCCGAGAAGACGCCGCCGGAGACTGTCATCGCCGAAGTGAAAAAATCGGCGCTGCGCGGGCGCGGCGGAGCGGGCTTTCCGACGGGCCTGAAGTGGAGCTTCATGCCGCGCCAGTTTCCGGGCGCGAAATTCCTGGTGTGCAACTCGGACGAGGGCGAGCCCGGGACCTTCAAGGACCGCGACATCCTGCGCTACAACCCCCACGCCGTCATCGAGGGCATGGCGATCGCCGCCTACGCGATGGGAGTCGGTGCCGGCTACCACTACATCCACGGGGAGATCTGGGACATCTACGAGCGCTGCGAGGAAGCCCTCGCCGAAGCGCGCGCCGCCGGCTTCATCGGGAAAAACATCCTCGGGAGCGATTTCTCGTTCGAGCTCTACAACCATCACGGCTACGGCGCCTACATCTGCGGCGAGGAGACCGC
>VBDE01000217.1 GCA_005883665.1 Betaproteobacteria bacterium | reverse complement strand
TACCGCTACAAGCTCGCCTGCTTCGTCATCGCCGGCGCCGCCGGCGGACTTGCCGGCGCGCTGCTCGCGAGCCACGGCAAGTACGTGAACCCGAACGTGCTGCACTGGACGCAGTCGGGCACGCTCATGGTCATGGTGATCATGGGCGGCGTCGGACGGCTCTGGGGCGGAGTGATCGGCGCTGCGGCGCTGCTCGGGCTAGAGGACCTGATCGCCAGCCACCGCGTCGACTGGCTCGCCGCGATATTCCCCAACTATCAGCAGCATGCAGGTCTGGGGGTCGGCACCGTGCTGCTTGCGATCGTGCTGTTCGCTCCTCAGGGCATCGCGGGCATGCTCGCGCGCAAGAAGCATGCTTGAGCTGAAGAACGTCTCGAAGCGCTTCGGCGGCGTGGTCGCTACGGACGACATCACGCTCGACGTGAAGCGCGGCGAAGTGCACGCCCTGATCGGCCCGAACGGCGCGGGCAAGACGACCTTGATCGGTCAGATTTCCGGCAGTCTCGGCAGCGACAGCGGCGAAATCCTCTTCGAAGGTCGGGACATCACGCAGGCCACGCAGCACGTCCGGGTGCGCGCAGGCCTCGCCCGCAGCTATCAGATCACGAGCCTGTTCAGGCGCTTTACCGTGCTCGACAACCTCGCGCTGGCGGTGCAGGCGGGGAGCGGCTCGAGCTTCTCTTTCTGGCGGCCCGTCTCGAAAGAGGCGCTGCTTCTCGACGAAGCCCGAGCGATCGCCGGCGAAATCGGGCTCGCCGAGCACGAGGCCGCGGTCGCGGCCACGCTCGCGCACGGCGAACAGCGCGCGCTCGAAGTGGGCCTGGCGCTCGCCACCCACCCCCGGCTCGTGCTCCTCGACGAGCCGATGGCGGGCATGGGACCGGAAGAGTCGGAGAACATGATTGCGCTCCTCGAGCGCATCCGCGCACGCATCACCGTGCTGCTGGTCGAGCACGACATGGACGCGGTGTTCCGGCTCGCCGACCGCATCTCGGTGCTCGTGTCGGGCCGCTTGATCGCGAGCGGCGCGCCCGCGGCTCCTCGAGCGCATCCGCGCACGCATCACCGTGCTGCTGGTCGAGCACGACATGGACGCGGTGTTCCGGCTCGCCGACCGCATCTCGGTGCTCGTGTCGGGCCGCTTGATCGCGAGCGGCGCGCCCGCGGCGATCCGAGCGCATCCCGAAGTCAGGAAGGCGTATCTCGGGGAAGACTCACTCGTATGAGCGAACTGCTCCAGGTGGAAAGACTCGAAACCGGCTACGGAGCGAGCCAGGTGCTGTTCGGCCTCGATCTTGCGATCCGCGCAGGCGAAGTGGCGACGCTGCTCGGGCGCAACGGCATGGGAAAGACGACGACGGTGCGCTCGATCATGGGCCTCACCCCGGCGAGGAGCGGAACCATCCGCTTCCGCGGCGAGCGCATCGAGGGACAGCGCCCCGACCGCATCGCGCGCTGCGGCATCGCACTGGTCCCCGAGGGACGCCAGATCTTCCCCAACCTGAGCGTGCGGGAGAACCTGGTCGCGTTCGCCGGAAACCGCAGCGCAACGCGCGACCCGTGGACGCTCGCCAAGATGCTGGTTTTTTTCCCCGGGCTCGCCGAGCGCATGGACAACCTCGGCAGCCGGCTCTCGGGCGGTGAGCAACAGATGCTCGCCATAGGCCGGGCGCTCATGACCAATCCGCACCTCCTCATCCTCGACGAGGCGACCGAGGGACTCGCGCCGCTCGTGCGCGAGGAGATCTGGAAATGCCTCGCCGCGCTGAAGGCGGCCGGCCAGACGATCCTGGTGATCGACAAGTACGTCGAGCGGCTGATCGCGATCGCCGACCATCACACCGTACTCTCACGCGGCCGCGTCGCTTGGCGCGGGTCGTCGAAGGAGCTCGCCGCCGACCGGGCGCTGTGGCACCGCTATCTCGGGGTATGATCCCCTCCGGATCGCCTTGAAAAACCGCCGCCCCGGCGGTATCGTTCCCTTCCCCGGAAGGCCGCACTCCAAGGAGCCCGCAATGCTGCACGAACGCGTCCCCAACCTCGCCAAGTTCGTCGAGCCCGATCGCGTGCGGCGCGAGGTGTATACGGACGCGGCGATCTTCGAGATGGAGATGGAGCGCATCCACGAGCGCGTGTGGATCTACTGCGGCCACGAGACGCAGGTGCCGAAGGCGGGCGATTACTACACGACGCAGATCGGCCGCCAGCCGATGCTCATGGTGCGCGGCAAGGACGGCAAAGTGAACGTGCTCTACAATCGTTGCCCGCACCGGGGCTCGATGATGTGCGGCGACCGGAGCGGCAATGCGGGCGAGTTCTTCCGCTGCTCCTACCATTCCTGGACTTTTCACCACGACGGCAAGCTGCGCGCCATCCCGATGATGGAGTCCGGCTACGCCGGCACCCGTTGGACCCGCGACAATCCCGACTGCAACATGAAGCGCGCAGCACGCGTGGAGAACTACCGCGGCTTCGTGTTCGCCAGCCTCGCCGCCGACGGTCCTGGACTGCTCGAGTTCCTCGGGCGCTCGAAGATCGCCTTCGACGACATCTGCGACCGCTCGCCCGAGGGCGAGGTCGAGGTCGTGCCGAACTGCTTCCGCATGATCCAGCACTCCAACTGGAAGATCTTCCTCGAGAACCAGCTCGACGCACTGCATCCCTCGGTCACGCATCAGTCGACCGGACGCGCGGCGCGCGACGTCGAGCTCGAGATCGAGAAACGCACAGGCAAGATCCCGCTCTCCTATCACATGCTCTCGGCCTTCTCGACCGTCACCATAGAGAAGTGGGACAACTTCCAGACGCTCAACTACCCGTACGGCCACTGCATCCTGACCGGCTACATGGGCCTGCGGCCCAAGGACCCCGACACGCTCGAGTACGAACGCGTGCTCGAAAAAGCGTACGGCGAGAAGAGGAAGGAGGAGATCCTCACCACCAACATCCACCACGTGCTCATCTACCCTGGGCTCTCGGTGCAGTCGCCGCTGCAGCAGCTGCGCGCGGTGCGGCCGCTCGGCGTCAACAGGACGCTGACCGAAATCTGGCACTTCCGCCTGAAAGGCGCTCCCGAGCCGATCTACCGGCGCGCGCTCGCCTACTACAACCTGGTCAACTCGCCTTCGACGATGATCAACGCCGACGACCTGGAGAACTTCTGGAAGGCACATCAGGGCCTTTCCTCCGACGGCGGTGACTGGGTGAGCTTCCACCGTCACTACGGCCGCGACGCGGAGAAGGACGGCATGGTCGAGACCGCGCCCAACTGCGGCACGTCGGAAGCGCCGATGCGCAACCAGATGAAGGCCTGGACGCAGTACATGGCCCCGGGGGAGTGACGTGAAGAAGCGGACGGCGAAGAAACCCGCGAGGCGGCCGGCCCGGGCCGCGAGCAGAGCGCCCAACGGCCACGACACGCAGCACGCGGTCGAGCAGTTCCTCTACCGGCAGGCCGAGCTCCTCGACGAGAAACGCTGGCAGGACTACATCGACCTCTTCGCCGAGGATGGGATGTATTGGATGCCCCCCGAGCCTTCGCACGCCACCTGGGACGGCATGCCCGCGATCTTCGCCGAGGACAAGAACCTGATGACGGTACGGATGAAGCGCGTGCTGCACCCGGACGCCTGGTCGCAGCGGCCGCTCTGGGGCACGAACCACGTGGTCGGCAACGTCGTCGTCGAGCGCGAATCGCCGAACGGCGACGTGGTGGCGCGCTCGCGCTTCCACATGATGGAGCTGCGCCGCGACGACGTGCGCCATTTCGCCGGCTTGTACATCCACCATCTGAAGAAGACGAAGG
>VBDE01000216.1 GCA_005883665.1 Betaproteobacteria bacterium | reverse complement strand
TCGGAACTTACAAGCTGGTATCCATAAAAGCCGAGATCGACGGCAAGCTCCGCGACGACAGGTCCAAGCCTCCGCACGGATACCTGATGATCACCCCGAAGTACTACGCCGTCTTCTACACCCGGCAGGACCGCAAATTCGGCACCTCGGACGCGGACAAGGCGGCGCTGTGGGAATCGCTGACGGCATTCACAGGACCTTACCGCATCGAGGGCAAGAAGATCGTCATCTCGCCCGACGTTTCCTACAACGAGATCTTCAACGGCACCCATCAGACGCGCGACCTCGAGCTGAATGGCGGGCGCATCACCTTGAGCAGCGGTCCGAGGCCTTATGGGCGCGATCCCTCGAAGAAGATCGTGCTGCGGCAGGAGTGGGAAAGGATCGAGTCGGTGAACTGCCATCCGATGTAGTCGCTTCCTGAAGATGCAGCGTGCACTCAGGCAGCGCTCATTGCGTCATTCGACTTTCGCGCCCGACGCCTTGACGATCTTCGCCCATTTGTCGCGCTCGCTCCGGATATAGGCGCCGAACTCCTCCGGCGTCGAGGGCGCGGCCTCGAGGCCCTGGTTGAAGAGGAAAGTCTTAACGTCCGGCATGTTGAGCACTTTCACCGTTTCTGCGTTGAGCCGGTCGACGATCGCGCGCGGCGTGTTCGCGGGGACCATCAGCCCGTACCAGTTGTTCGCGTCATAGCCCGGCAGTCCGGCTTCCGCTATGGTCGGAAGCTCCGGCATCAGCGCCGAGCGCTTGGCGGTGGTCACCGCGATGCCCTTGATCTTGCCCGCCTTGATCTGCGGCACCGCGCTCGCGGCGGTGGCGAACACGAGCTCCACCCGGCCCGCGACGAGGTCGACCATCGCCGGTGCGCCGCCTTTGTACGGAACGTGCACGAGCTTCACCCCGGCCATCAGGTTGAAGAGCTCCCCGGCGAGATGTCCGGTGGCGCCCACTCCCGATGAGCCGTAGTTGAGCGACTTCGATTTCGCGAGCGCGATGAGTTCCTTCACCGAGCCGGCGGGAACCGACGGGTGAAGCGACAGGATGTTGGTCGAATCCACCGCCTGCGTGACGGGCGCGAGGTCCCGCTCCGGATCGAACGGCAGGTTCGCGTAGAGGCTGGGGTTGATCGCGAGCGCCGCGATCGTCCCCATCAATATCGTGTAGCCGTCGGGGCTCGCCTTGGCGACGATGTCGGTCGCGATGTTGCCCGCGGCGCCGGGGCGGTTGTCGACGATCACCTGCTGGCCGAACAGCTCCGAGAGCTTCTGGGCAATCGGGCGCGCTGTGGTGTCGGTGCCGCCGCCGGCCGCGAAACCGACGATCATGCGAACCGGTCTGGTCGGGTATTCCTGGGCGACCGCTGGAACCGCCACGGCGAGCAGTGCGGTCGCGACGGCCGCGCGTGCGAATACGACAAATGTCATCGCTCCTCCTGTGTTGGCTATGTTCTTATGACGGACATTGTACCGACTGTCCGGCGCGTCTAGCCGCTCGCCAAGTCGCGCGTCAACGGATGTAGCCGGCGAGCGTCGGCAGCGCGAGAACGAGCGAGGGCACGAAGGTGATGAGGAAGAGCACTGCGATGAGCGACAGGATGAAGGGCACGAGCTCGCGCACGATTGCCTTCACCGGCGTTCCTGTCAGGCCGCTCAGCACGAATAGCAACACGCCGTAAGGCGGAGTGAGCAGGCCGATCATCATGTTCACCACGATGACGACGCCAAAGTGCACCAGGTCTACCCCAACGGCACGTGCGACAGGCAGGAGCAGCGGCACCATCACAAGGAGCAGCGTCGTGGTGTCGAGCAGGCAGCCGAGCACCAGAAAAACGAGGTTCGCGACGATGAGAAATCCGATCGGGCCGAGGTCGACCGACAGGAACCATTCGGCCAGGCGCGCCGGCACCTGCTCGGTCGCGAGCGCGTAATTGAAGAGGAACGCGCCGCAGATGATGATCCCAACGACTGCGGTCGATCGCGCGCTGTCGGCGAGCACCGAAACGAGCGCCTTCCAGTCGAGGGCGCGGTACACGAAGAGCGCGAGCACGAGGGCGTAGAGCGCTGCGACCGCCGCCGCCTCGGTCGGGGTGAACACGCCCGAGTAGATGCCGCCGAGCAGCACGACCGGCATGAGCAGAGGAAGCAGCGTGCGCACGAATATGCGCGGGATCTCCGACCACGGCACCGGCACCTCCATGGGGAAATTGCGCCGCCGTGCGATCCGGATGATGACGAGCATCATGGCCGCCGCCATCAGCAGGCCGGGCACCACGCCTCCGAGGAAGAGCGCGCCCACCGACGCTCCCGAGACGAGCGCATAGAGCACCATCGGGATCGACGGAGGAATGATGGGACCGATGGTGGCGGAGGCCGCGCTCACCGCAACGGCGAAGGGCCGCGAGTAGCGGTTGTTCCTGCACATCATCTCGATCTCGACCATCCCGGGCCCGACCGCATCCGCGATCGCGCTGCCGCTCATGCCGGCGAAGATGACGCTCGCGAGCACGTTGACGTGGGCGAGGCCGCCGCGAAACCGCCCCATGATCGCGTGGGCGAGCGCGTAGAGGCGCTCGCTCAGGGTGCCGGAGTTCATCACGTTTGCCGCGAAGATGAACATCGGCACGGCGATCAGCACGAAGCTGCCGAAGAGACTGTTCAGGATCTGCTCGGCCGCGAGGCCCATGTCCTGCCCGGTCGCGCCGAGGTAGGCGATGCCGCCCGCGATCATCGCGAGGCCGATGGGACCGCGCAGCAGGGCGACGCCGACGAATACGACCAGCATCAGCGCGAAAGCGGCGCTCATGCCT
>VBDE01000215.1 GCA_005883665.1 Betaproteobacteria bacterium | reverse complement strand
TTGACCCGAGTACGGATGCGCTTCTCGACTTCGAGAATCTCGATCTCGGACCGCATGAAGCCAAGGACCTTCTCGAGCCGCTCGGACGGGTTGATGATCTCGAGCAGCGTCTGCTTGTCCTCGAGCTTGATGCCGAGGTGGGCGACGATCGTGTCCGCGAGCCGCGCGGGATCCTCGATCGACGCGACCGACATGATCATCTCGGGCGGGATCTTCTTGTTCAGCTTGACGTAGTTCTCGAACGTCGAGTTGACGCTGCGGATGAGCGCCTCGACCTCGGTCGTGCTGTCGCAGACCTCTTCGATGGGCTCGGCTTCGACCAGGCAGTAGTCGGCGTTCTCGAGGTAGCGGCCAACGCGCGCCCGCTTCTTTCCCTCGACCAGCACCTTGACCGTGCCGTCCGGCAGCCGGAGGAGCTGGACGACGGTCCCGAGCGTGCCGACCTTGTAGATGTCGTCCTCGGCCGGATCGTTCGTCTTGGCGTCCTTCTGCGCGGCGAGGAGGATGAACTTCTGCTTGTTCATCGCTTCCTCGAGCGCGCGAATCGACTTCTGACGCCCGACGAAGAGAGGGACGACCATGTGCGGGAACACGATGATGTCCCGCAGTGGGAGGAGCGGTACCCGCAACTCGCCGCCGGCTGGCGGCTCTTTGGGGTCCCGCTTTTCGTTCCGGAAGAGCATCGGTTTCCCTTCTGACCCTATGCGGTCTCGGCCGCCTTCTGGAAGAGGATGATGGGCTGCTCCTTGTTGGCCACCACCTCCTCCGAGATGAGCACTTCTTTGATGTTCGGCTGCGACGGGATGTCGTACATCACGTCCAGCATGATGTTCTCCATGATGGCCCGAAGCCCGCGCGCGCCCGACTTCCGCTTGAGCGCTTCCCGGGCGATGGCCGAGAGCGCACCGTCGGTGAACCTCAGGTGCACGCCCTCCATTTCGAAGAGCTTCTGGTACTGGCGCGTGAGCGCGTTCTTCGGCTCTTTCAAAATTCTGACCAGGGCGGACTCGTCGAGCTCCTGCAGCGTGGCGATCACCGGCAACCGACCCACGAACTCGGGGATGAGCCCGAACTTGAGCAGGTCCTCGGTCTGTACCTCGTGCAGGAGATCACTGGCGTTCCGCTCGTCCCTTCTCCGGATATCGGCGCCAAACCCCATTCCCTTGACCCCGATCCGGCGCCGGATGATGTCTTCGAGGCCCACGAAGGCGCCGCCGCAGATGAAGAGGATGTTGGTGGTGTCGACCTGGAGGAACTCCTGCTGGGGGTGCTTCCGCCCCCCTTTGGGAGGCACGCTGGCCGTCGTCCCTTCGATGATCTTCAGGAGGGCCTGCTGGACTCCCTCGCCCGAGACGTCGCGGGTGATGGACGGGTTGTCGCCCTTGCGCGCGATCTTGTCGATCTCGTCGATGTAGACGATGCCCCGCTGGCACTTCTCGACGTCGTAGTCGGCGTTCTGGAGGAGCGAGAGGATGATGTTCTCGACGTCCTCACCGACGTAGCCGGCCTCCGTCAGGCTGGTCGCGTCCGCGATGGCGAACGGCACCTGGAGGAAGCGGGCGAGGGTCTGCGCGAGGAGCGTCTTCCCCGATCCGGTCGGGCCGACGAGCAGGATGTTAGACTTCTGGAGCTCGACATCGCCGGTGACCAGCTGCGAGTCGATCCGCTTGTAATGGTTGTGCACGGCCACGGCGAGGATCTTCTTCGCCCGCTCCTGGCCGATCACGTACTGGTCGAGGACCTTCTTGATCTCGGACGGCTTCGGCACCGCCGACGTGGAGGAGAGATTCTCTTCCTGGTCGCACTCTTCGGCGATGATGTCGTTACAGAGGTCGATGCACTCGTCGCAGATGTAGACCGTGGGTCCGGCGATCAGCTTGCGCACCTCGTCCTGGCTCTTCCCGCAGAAGGAGCAGACGAGGTTGCCGGTGCGGTCATCCCCGTGCTTGGCCATTTAGCAGCCCCCTTCGGTCAGGTTCCCTTCACCTTGCCCGGCCGGGAGACGATGACCTCGTCGACGAGGCCATACTCGACCGCCTGCTTGCCGGTCATGAAGAGATCGCGATCGGTGTCCTTCTCGATCCGCTTGAGGCTCTGCCCGGTGTGCTTGACCAGGATGTTGTTCATCTGCTCGCGCAGACGGAGCATCTCGCGGGCCTGGATGTCGATGTCGCTCGCCTGTCCCTGCACCCCGCCCGCCGGCTGATGAATCATGATGCGGGCGTGCGGCAGCGCGAAGCGCTTGCCCTTGGTTCCCGCCGACAGGAGCCAGGCCGCCATGCTGGCCGCCTGCCCCACGCAGAGCGTGGATACCTCGGGCTTGATGTACTGCATGGTGTCGTAGATCGCGAGACCCGCAGTTACCGAGCCGCCCGGAGAGTTGATGTAGATGTAGATGTCCTTCTCCGGGTCCTCGGACTCGAGGAAGAGCAGCTGCGCCACGATCAGGTTGGCCAAATCGTCGCCGATGCCGGTGCCGAGGATGATGATCCGGTCGCGCAGCAGGCGGGAGTAGATGTCGTAGGCGCGCTCACCGCGACCGGTCTGCTCGATGACGATGGGGACGAGATTGGCCTGCATGTCGGCTGGCGAATACCCGTCGAGGATTCTACCGGCTTTACTTTTCACGGGCAACGACCTGGGCCTCCGAAGCCGGCACGGTTCTTGCGCCGCCAGAAGCCTCGGCGACCAGGCAAGCGAGCGTGCGATCGCGGATGAGCTTCGCATGGAGCGCCGCATGCGCCTCGGGACGATGGTACAACGCCCGCAGCCGGTCCGCGTGCTGCCCGTCTCGCACCGCGATCGCGTCGATCTCCGCCTCCACCTCGCTTTCGCCAACCGTGAGACCCAAGCGTACCGCGACCGCGTCGAGGAGCAGCTCCGCCCGCACCTGATGTTCCGCGCGCGGCCGCAGCTCGGTGCGAAGCTCTGCCAGGGCGCGCTCCCGATCGGTCCCCTCCGGTAGACGGATGCCGAGTGTCGCAAGCAGCGTCTCGACGCGACGTTCGACGAGCGTGGGTGGCACGTCGAAGGGGTGACGAGCGATCAGCTGCTCGAGGAGCGCCTCGCGCACGGCGTCGGCCGCGCGCGCTTCCGCCTCGCGCTCGAGGTCGGCTCGAAGACGCGTCCGGAGCTCGGCCAGCGACTGGCACCGGCCGTGGTCGCGCGCGAAGTCGTCGTCGAGCGACGGGACCTCCTTGGCGCGAAGCTCACGGATCACGACGTCGAACTCGGCCGTCTTTCCCGCGAGTCCCGCGTTCGAATACTCGCGCGGATAGGGGACGCGCAGCGTGAGCTGTGCGCCGCGGTGCTGACCGACCAGCTGCCGCTCGAGCGCGAGCGGGAAGCTGCCGCCGCCCGCCTCGACCAGCACGCCTTCACGATGGACCGGCTCGGCGCTCTCCAGGCGGCTCGTGAGGTCGACGCTGACCATGTCGCCGGCCTCGACGACCGTCCGGTCGGCGATGGGCCGCAGCTGGGCTGCAGAATCTCGCAGCCTGCCGAGCGCCGCCTCCACGGCCTCGTCGCTCACGGCCGTGGACGGCCGAGGTACCTCGAGGCCCTCGAGGTTCCCTACCTCGATCACGGGCCGGACATCGACGGTGGCCGAGTAGCGCAACGACTGGCCCGGCGTCAGCGGGTCGGCATCGATGTCCGGCGTACCCAACGGCTCGAGCCGGTGTGTTTCGATCGCCTTGCGGAAGGACTCCTCGACCAGCCGCCC